>NZ_JBYSZI010000044.1:0-60806 GCF_058787075.1 Cupriavidus sp. FW305-46 | reverse complement strand
TGGAACGAACGGATCACGCCGCGCCGCGCGATCTGCGCGGGCTTTTCACGGGTGATGTCGATGCCGTTGAAAAGGATGGTGCCGGTGGTCGGCTCCAGGAACTTGGTGAGCAGGTTGAAGCAAGTCGTCTTGCCGGCGCCGTTGGGGCCGATCAACGCATGGATCGACCCGCGTCGCACCTGCAGGTTGACGTCGCTCACCGCCGTGAACCCCTTGAACTCCTTGGTGAGGTTCCGCGTTTCCAGGATGGTTTCCAGCTGGTTCATGTCTCCTGCCCGCCCTCTTGCTGAACTGCCGGGGTGATGCCCGGCACTGACAATGGTCCGAACCGGCCTTGTAGGCCCTTGCTGCCGCTTGTTCCGCCAGGCTGGCCATGGTTGCGGCCCTGCTGCGGCTTTCTGTTTTGGTGCGGGGCGGCTCCCGCGCAGGTTGCGGCGATGGCTTCGATGTGCTGCCGACGCACCCTGTGAGGCGTCTATTGTGTGCGCCTGTTGCATCGCAAAACATCGGGGTTTGCACTATGAAACATGAACCAAGTGTCAGTTTTTTTGCAAGCGCACATGAGCAGGCTGCGCCACTCGGTCACGGCCCCGCCCGCGATCGAGTGGCGCGCTCATGTCAGGCGCCTGCAGCGGCTGCCGCCGGCGCCGGTTGCACCACGACTTCCGCCGCCGCCCGGCCCTGCCGGCGGTCTTCGCGGATCAGGTCGCTCGCGCGCTCGGCGATCATGATGGTCGGCGAATTGGTGTTGCCCGACGTGATCAGCGGCATCACCGAGGCATCGACCACGCGCAGGCCGTCGATGCCCAGCACGCGCAGGCGATGGTCGACCACGGCCATCGGGTCGTCGGCGCGGCCCATCTTGCAGGTGCCCACCGGATGGAAGATGGTGGTGCCGATATTGCCGGCCGCTTCGGCCAGTTGTTCGTCGGTCTGGAATGCCGCACCCGGCAGCCATTCCTCGGGCTGGAACGGCGCCAGCGCCGGCGATGCCACGATGCGGCGCGTGAGCCGGATGGAGTCGGCCGCGACCTTCCGATCCTCGTCGGTCGCCAGGTAGTTCGGCGCGATCACCGGCGCCTGGCGGAAATCCGCGCTGCCGACATGGACGCTGCCGCGCGAGGTCGGCCGCAGGTTGCAGGCACTCGCGGTAAAGGCATTGAACGCATGCAGCGGGTCGCCGAACTTGTCCAGCGACAAGGGCTGCACGTGGTACTCCACGTTCGGCCGCGCCTGCGCCGGGTCCGAGCGCGCAAAGGCGCCCAGCTGCGACGGCGCCATGCTCATCGGCCCGCTCTGGTTGAAGGCGTACTGCACGCCGATGCAGAACTTTCCCCACAGGCTCGCGGCGCGGGTGTTGAGCGTGCGCACGCCGCTGACCTTCACCACCGAGCGCAGCTGCAGGTGGTCCTGCAGGTTCTCGCCCACGCCGGCGAGCGCATGGCGCACCGGGATACCCAGCGCCTGCAGGCGCTCGGCCTGGCCGATGCCCGACAGCTCCAGCAGCTGCGGCGTATTGACCGCGCCCGCGGCCAGGATCACTTCCTGCGTGGCCGCCACCGTGTGCGGACGGCCGCCTCCGATATAGTTCACGCCGGTGCAGCGGCGCCCGTCGAAGGTCAGCCCGCTCACCTGCGCCCCGGTGACAATGGTCAGGTTGGGACGCTCCGACGCACGCCGCAGGAAGGCCTTGGCCGTGTTCCAGCGGATGCCGCGGCGCTGGTTCACTTCGAAATAGCCCACGCCGAAGTTGTCGCCGCGGTTGAAATCCTCCGTGCGCGGAATCCCCGCCTCTTCGGCGGCATCGGCAAAGCGCTCCAGGATGTCCCAGCGCAGGCGCTGCCCTTCCACGCGCCATTCGCCGCCCGCGCCATGGAATTCGCTCGGGCCGCGGTGATGGTCCTCGCTGCGCTTGAACAGCGGCAGCACATTGTCCCAGCGCCAGCCATCGTCGCCGGTGAGCCGCGCCCACTCGTCATAATCCTCGCGCTGGCCGCGCATATAGATCATGCCGTTGATCGACGAGCAACCGCCCAGCACGCGCCCGCGCGGATAGCCCAGCGAGCGGCCGTTCAGCCCGGCCTCGGCCTCGGTGCGATAGAGCCAGTCGGTGCGCGGGTTGCCGATGCAGTACAGGTAGCCCACCGGGATATGGATCCAGTGGTAGTCGTCCTTGCCGCCGGCCTCCAGCAGCAGCACGCTGACGTCCGCATCCTGTGTCAGGCGGTTCGCCAGGACACAGCCGGCCGAACCGGCCCCCACGATGATGTAGTCGAATGTCTCTGTCGCTGTTCTCGTCATCATCGTTGCCGCTTATTTCGCCACCGGCATGGTGAACTCAGCGCCCTTGGCGATCGAATCCGGCCAGCGCTGCATCACGCTCTTGTAGCGCGTGTAGAAACGCACGCCCTCCTCGCCATAGGCATGGTGGTCACCGAACAGCGAGCGCTTCCAGCCGCCAAACGAGTGCCACGCCATCGGCACCGGGATCGGCACGTTGATGCCGACCATGCCGATCTGAATCTGCCGCGCGAATGCACGCGCGATGCCGCCGTCGCTGGTATAGCACGATACGCCGTTGCCGTACTCATGCGCATTGATCAGCGCCACGGCTTCGGCAAAGTCATGCACGCGCACTACCGACAGCACCGGGCCGAAGATCTCTTCCTTGTAGATCGTCATGTCCGGCTTGACGTGGTCGAACAGCGTGCCGCCGACATAGAAGCCGTTCTCATGGCCGGGTACGGTATGACCGCGGCCATCCGTGACCAGCGTCGCGCCCTCTTCCACGCCCTTGGCGATATAGCCCTCCACCTTCGCCTTGTGCACAGCGGTTACCAGCGGACCCATTTCGGCGTCGGACTCCATGCCGTTGCGGATCTTCAGCGAGCTGGCGCGTTCGGCAAGCCGCGGCACGAGCTTGTCGGCGACATCGCCGACTGCCACCGCTACCGAGATCGCCATGCAGCGCTCGCCGGCGGAACCGTACGCCGCGCCGATCAGCGCATCGACCGCCTGGTCGAGATCCGCATCGGGCATCACCACAAGATGGTTCTTGGCACCACCCAGCGCCTGCACGCGCTTGCCGTGTTTGGTGCCTTCCGTGTAGATGTACTCGGCAATCGGCGTCGAACCGACGAACGACAGCGCCTGCACATCCGGATGCGCCAGCAGTGCATCGACCGCTTCCTTGTCACCCTGCACCACGTTGAACACACCATCAGGCAAACCAGCCTGGCGCAGCAGATCGGCAATCAGCAGGCTCGGCGACGGATCGCGCTCCGACGGCTTCAGCACGAAGGTATTGCCGCAGGCGATCGCCACCGGGAACATCCACATCGGCACCATCACCGGGAAGTTGAACGGCGTGATGCCGGCCACCACGCCCAGCGGCTGGCGCAGGTTCCAGTTGTCGATGCCGCCGCCGATGTTGTCGGTGAAGTCGGTCTTGAGCAGGTTGGGGATGCCGCAGGCAAACTCCACCACCTCGATGCCGCGCGTGACTTCGCCTTTTGCGTCCGAGAACACCTTGCCGTGCTCGCGCGTGATCAGCGCGGCCAGGTCGTCGTGGTGCTGGTCGAGCAGCTCCTTGAACTTGAACAGGATGCGCGCGCGGCGCAGCGGCGGGGTGTCGGCCCAGGCGGGGAATGCGGCATGGGCGGCGGCAACGGCGTCGGCCACGTCCTGCGCGGTGGCCAGTGCCACGCGCGCGGCGACTTCGCCGGTGGCGGGGTTATAGATATCGGCAAGACGCTGCGATGCGCCGCGTGTCTGCCGGCCTGCGATGCTATGGCCGATGATGGTCTGCACCGCGCTGGCTTCTGCAACTATGTCTTCCACTTCCGCTCCTGAATGCTGGGTCGCTGACGGCATGCGGCTTGCCCGATCTTTGCGTCTGGTGAAGACGCTGGCGCAAACATCCGCCAGTCTCGCACTGGCATCGATGCCGCGCCGCACAAGGCGTGCCGGGCCGTATTGAGCGCAAGCTTGGTGCAGTTGCGCGGCCCCGTCCAATGATTTATCGTCAATCGCAATATAAGCCACGCAAAATATTGCGCCGCACCACGCCTCGCTCCCGCGCCACCTTTCGCCCCGACACTGCCTTGGACCTCCACCACCTGCGCGCCTTCGTTGCCGTCGCGCGCGAGGGCAACCTGACCCGCGCCGCGCAGCGGCTGCACCTGACCCAGCCCGCAGTCAGCCTGCAGTTGAAAGCGCTGCAATCGGCGTGGCGCATCCGGCTGTTCGAGCGCACTGCCGCGGGCCTGACGCTGACCGCCGACGGCGCCGCACTGCTGCCGCTGGCCGAACGCATCCTCGACGGCGTGGGCGACCTGCAGCACACCGTCAGCGCGATGCATCACACCGTGCGCGGCCGGCTGGCGATCGGCACCATCCTCGATCCGGAATTCACGCGGCTGGGCCCGATGCTGCGCACGCTGGTGGAACGCCATCCGCAGATCGGCACAGAACTGCGCCACGGTATGTCGGGCTGGGTGCTGCAACAGGTACGCAGCGGCGCGCTCGACGTGGGCTTCTACCTGGGCCAGCCGCCTGACGCCGGCTTCCATGCGCTGACGCTGACGCCGTTCTCTTACTACGTGGTGGCGCCCAAGGGCTGGAAAGAGCGCACCGCGCTGCGCTCATGGGCGCAGCTGGCAACGCTGCCGTGGATCTGGACGCCGCCCGAATCGGCGCACAACCGGCTCTTGTCCGCGCGCTTTGCGCAGGCCGGCGTCGACCCGGCCGGCGTGCCCAAGGTGGCGCATGTCGACCAGGAGGCTTCGATGCTGGACCTGGTGCGCTCCGGCGTGGGGCTGTCGCTGGTGCGCGACGCGATCGCGCTGCGCGAATCGCATGCGCACGGGCTGGTGATCGTTGAAGGGGTCTCGGTGCAGACCGAACTGACGCTGGTATGCCTGGCCACGCGCCGCGACGACCCGGTCGTCGCGGCAGTGTTCGGCGTGGCCGAGTCGGTGTTCCGGACTTAGTGTCCCTGCTGCTGCAGGTGACGCTGCAGCCAGCCGGTCAGCGCCGCGAACACTTCGCCGCGCAGCGGCAGCGCTTCATTGAAGATCTCGTGGTAGCCGTGCTCGAACCAGACCTGTTCGCGCAACTCCGGCGGCGCGTGGTCGAAGAAGCTGCGGCTGCCGGCCGGGTCCACCACGCGGTCGGCGCCGCCGACCAGCATCAGCGTGGGGGCCTCCAGCAGCGCGGCATCGGCCTGGGCCTGCGCCATGCCGCGGATAAAGCTCTCCAGTACACTGGCGGTGATGGTGGTCTGCACCAGCGGGTCTGAGCGGTAGGCGGCCACCACGGCGGGATCGTGCGACAAGAGCCGCGCATCGATCGGATTGGGCACGCGCAGCCGCGGCGCCAGCGCCAGCAGCACGCGGTGCAGCGCCAGCATCGGGCCCGACAGGCGCAGCGCCAGCGCGGGCGAGGACAGCACCAGCGCGCGCACCGGGCGCACGCGCGCGGTGGCAAAGCGCGCCGCGATCATCCCGCCCATGCTGTGGCCGAGCAGGATCGGCAGCTCGTTCCAGCCAGGCACCGCGGCATCATAGATCTCGGCGAGGTCGTCGAGGTAGGCATCCTGATGGTCCGCCACCATGCGCGCGCCGCCGCTGGCGCCATGGCCGCGCAGGTCGTGCGCACGCACGCGCAGGCCCAGCCCGCACAGCACATCGGCCACATGCTGGTAGCGTCCGGCATGCTCGGCAAGACCATGCACCAGCAGCACCGAGCCGAGCGGCTCGGCAAAGCGCGCCGGATCGGGCTGCCAGGTGCGCAGCAGCAGCTCGGTGCCGTCGCGCATGCGCTGGCGGCTCTGCACCGGCGCGTGCGTGCCGGCAGGGGTAGCGGCAGGCATGCCGGCAACACCGGCAATAGCAGGATCGTCCGTCATCGGTTGTCCATTCGCGCAAGTCTCCTCCCGGCACGGAGCGCCAGCAAAGCGCTGGCGCCGGCTGTCGTTATTCTTTGTGGTGCTGCCTTGCACTGTCTGTCCCGCTCAACCGTGGCAGGCAAGCCTGCCCTGAGCTTCCGGCTGCGCCATATCGGCCAGGATCGGGCAATCCGGCCGGTCGTCGCCGCTGCAGTGCTGCGCCAGCTCGCGCAGCGTGTCGCGCATGGCCGCCAGTTCGGCGATGCGCAGCTCAAGGTCGGCCACATGCCGCAGCGTCAGCGCCTTGACGTCGGCGCTGGCGCGGCCGCGGTCATGCCATAGCGACAGCAGGTTGCGGATCTCGTCGAGCGAGAATCCCAGATTACGGGCGCGCCGCACGAAGCGCAAGTTGTGCACCGCGCGTTCGTCATAGCGGCGGTAGCCGCCCTCGGTGCGCGGCGGTGCCGCCACCAGCCCGATCGATTCATAGTGCCGGATCATCTTGGCCGACACGCCCGACGCCTGCGCCGCTTCGCCGATATTCATCACTCACCTCCTTGCGCGGCAGGTGCCGCACCGGCTTGTGGACGCCAGCGGCGCAGCAGCAGCGCATTGCTGACCACGCTGACACTGGAGAACGCCATCGCCGCACCCGCCACCACCGGATTCAGCAAGCCGGCCGCGGCCAGCGGAATGCCTACCACGTTGTAGAAAAAAGCCCAGAACAGGTTCTGCCGGATCTTGCGCACGGTGCGGTGCGAGACCGCCAGCGCATCGGCCACCAGCGCCGGGTCGCCGCGCATCAGCGTGATGCCGGCGGCGTGCATGGCCACGTCGGTGCCGGTCGACATGGCAATGCCCACGTGCGCCGCCGCCAGCGCCGGCGCATCGTTGATGCCGTCGCCCACCATCGCCACCACCGCGCCATCGCGCCCCAGCGCCTGCACCCGGGCGGCCTTGTCCTCGGGCAGCACCTCGGCCTGCACGTCGTCCAGCCCCAGTGCCTGCGCGACGCGAGCCGCCGCGCCGGCATTGTCACCGGTCAGCATCACGGTGCGCACGCCGGCCGCACGCAGCCTGGCGATCGCCGCCGGCGCGCCCGGCTTGATGGCATCGCCGAACGCGACCAGCCCGGCCACGCGCGGCGGCGTGGTTTCGACCAGCCACGACACGGTACGGCCATCCGCGCGCAACTGCTCCGCCAGCGTTGCCAGCGAGCCTGCCGCTGCGCCCAGCGCGTCACGCAGGCGCTCGCTGCCCAGTTGCAGCGCCTGGCCGTCCACCACGCCGGCAATGCCGCGGCCCGGCAGGGCCTGCACCTCGGTGGCCTGCGGCGCGGCAATGCCGCGCGCCTGCGCCGCGGCCAGCACGGCGCGGGCCAGCGGATGCTCGCTGCCGGCCTGCAGCGCGGCCAGCCGCGCCAGCAGCGCGCTGCCGTCGGCATCGGCGGGATCGGCCGCATGCAGCGCCACCACTTCCGGCTTGCCGACCGTGAGCGTGCCGGTCTTGTCGAATGCCACGACGCTGACGCGGTGCGCCACCTCCAGTGCCTCGGCGTCCTTGATCAGGATGCCGGCGCGCGCGCCGGCGCCGGTGCCGGCCATGATTGCCGTGGGCGTGGCCAGGCCCAGCGCGCACGGGCAGGCGATCACCAGCACCGCCACCGCGTTGAGCAATGCGGTTTCCCAGTCTCCGGCAAAGAGGCCCCAGCCCAGCACCGTCAGCAGCGCAATGCCCAGCACCACCGGCACGAACACCGCGCTGACCTGGTCGACCATGCGCTGGATCGGCGCCTTGGCCGCCTGTGCGTGCTCGACCATGCGGATGATGCGTGCCAGCACGGTCTCGGCGCCCACCGCCTCGGTGCGCGCAACCAGCAGCCCTTCGAAATTGATGGCGCCGCCGGTGATGCGGTCGCCGGGCTTCTTCGGCACCGGCACGCTTTCACCGGTCAGCATCGATTCGTCCGCGTGGCTGTTGCCTTCGATCACCTCGGCGTCCACCGGGATGCGTTCGCCGGGGCGCACCACCACCTCGTCGCCTACGCGCACCGCCGCCAGCGGCACGCTCTGCTCCACACCGCCGCGGCGCACGCGCGCGGTATCGGGACGCAGCGCCGCGAGTGCGCGAATGGCATCGGCGGTCTGGCGCTTGGCGCGGGTCTCCAGCCACTTGCCCAGGCGCACCAGCGTGATCACCACCGCCGCGCTTTCGAAGTACAGGTGCGGCATGGCGTCGGCCGGCGTGCGCCACATCAGCCACAGCGACAGCCCATAGGCCGCCGTCGTGCCCAGCGCCACCAGCAGGTCCATATTGCCCGCGCCGGCACGCACCGCCTTCCAGCCAGCCTTGTAGAAGCGCCAGCCGAACACGAACTGCACCGGCGTGGCCAGCAGCCACTGCAGCCATGCCGGCAGCATCCAGTGCACGCCGAACCATTCCAGCACCATGGGCGCCACCAGCGGCAGCGACAGCGCCGCCGAGATCGCCACCGGCCAGGGGCCGTCCCAGAAGGCAGTGCCCTGCCCGGCCTGCGGCGCCTGCGATGCGGCATCGGCCACCGGCGTCGCGCCATAGCCGGCGCGCGCGACCGCGGCCACCAGCGCAGCGGTATCCGCCGCTCCGCGCAGCAGCGTGACGCTGGCGCGCTCGGTCGCCAGGTTGACCTGCGCCTCCATCACGCCCGGCACGCCGCGCAGCGCCTTCTCGACCCGGCCAACGCATGAGGCGCAAGTCATGTCGGCAATATTCAGCTCGATGGTGTCCTGCGGCACCGTGTAGCCGGCATCGGCCACGGCACGGGCGGCGGCCGGCAGCACCGCGCCCGAGTCGGCGCGCAGCGTTGCGGCTTCAGTTGCCAGGTTGACGGCCACGTCGCGCACGCCCGGCACCCGGGCCAGCGCGTTCTCCACGCGGCGCACGCATGAGGCGCAAGTCATGCCGTCTACCGGCAGGCGCCATTCGGGCATTTCGTCGGCCGGCCGGTCAGCCGGCCTGACAGGTTGTGAAGCGAGCACAGCGCTGGAATTTGGCATGGGTTCTGAGTCATCCACAGTGTCGATGTCAGCATCATGGACCTTACCATCATTGGAAGGTCAAGGTCGGATGCACAGGGGGTTACCGTCACATAAGCGCCAATAAATTCCTCTTGCGCTTCCCACCATGGGAACGTTCAAACTACATCTGTCGCGGCACCCGCCGCCCGTCCCATCCCGTTCAGGAGAGTCCCACCATGATCCAGTTCCAGGTCGAAGGCATGTCGTGCAACCACTGCGTGGGCGCCATCACGCGTGCCGTACAGGCGGTTGACCCGGCCGCGCGTGTCAGCGCGGATGTGCCCGCCCAGGCCGTACGCGTCGAGAGCAGCGCCGACACAGAGGCCCTGCGCGATGCCATCGAAGAGGCCGGCTATCCGGTCAGGTCGGTGGCGTAAGCTGGCCACCGCAGCCGGCGCCAATAAGAAAGGGCACCCCCGGTGCCCTTTCTGCCGTCAGTGTGCCGCGCTCAGAAGCGGTAGCCCACGTTCAGGAAGGTCACAACGGGATCGATCTTGATCTTGGTGTGCGACTGGATCGTCACCGGGCCCGCCTGGGTGGTGAAGGACGCGCGGGTCGACACCGGCACGTACGAGACCGACAGGCCGACAAACCAGTTGTCGTTGATGGCGTAGTTGGCGCCGATGTTGAAGACCGGGTTCCACGACGGCTTGGCGCTGGCGGTCATGCGCGCACCCGGCACGAACTCGCGGTTGACGAAGTTCTGGTTGGTGATTGTCTCATCGGTGAACCAGGTGTAGTTCACGCCGATGCCGACATAGGGACGGAACCTGGTCTTGGCGTCGAAGAAGTGGTACTTGACCAGCAGCGCCGGGCTCCACTGCTTGACCGAACCGAGCTTGCCATACTGGGCATAGTTGCCGGTGCCCTTGACGTCGTGCTTGGGCGGAATGCCCGCGACGATCTCACCGGAGATGTTGTCGGTGAAGTAGTGCGTGAAGCCCAGGCCCAGCGTGTCGGCGGATTCGATTTCCGCGCCGGTGTTCGGCCGGGTCAGGCCCACCGGGCGGCCGTTGATGCTGTCGACAGTCAGCGGATCGGCGGAGCTGTTCGGCATCACGCGGAACCAGCCCAGGCTGACGATATTACTGCCGGCGGACTGCGCGTGTGCGGCTCCGGCCAGCGCCATGACAGCGCCTGCCGCCAGCATCTTCTTATAGGTCGATTTCATAATCCTCTTACTCCTCTTTCGGTTACTGCCGTGTGCATTATCCGGCCAGCCGGTGCACGACTGTTTCACCGATGACACTGATTCGTAGAGGACGCCCCCTAAAGGGAGGGTTAACCACTAAGAAACCAGCATGGGAGCGGCTCTCAGCGCCGTTCACCGAGGCATTCGCACAACGGTTTATGCCGGGCGCAGGAAAAAACCCTCAGGCAAGAGCGGTTTTATGGGGCGGGCACGCAACAGTGGCCGCGCGCCTGCCCCATCCCTGTGCGGTCAGGGTGTCACGATGCTGAAGTTCGGCTCGGCCTTGTCCATCAGCGCCGTCCACGCCACCAGCGCCTGCGGGTCGCCGTCCACGCGCGCGCGGCCCGCCTGGGTCTCGGCCTGCAGCGTGGTCTGGCCGGCCAGCACGCCCATCAGCACGGCGCGCGGCATGGTCAGCGTGGCCTGCGGGGACGCGTGCTGCGCGTCGGGCTTGTAGCGGAACACGCCGTTCTCAACCGTCAGCGCAAAGCGCTTGCCGGTGTCCGGCTGTACCCAGTTCAGCGCCAGCGTCTTGCCCGCGGCGCGGTCGCCGTTCAGGCTGATCGCCAGGTAGTCCAGGAACATGGTGTCGGTCATGGCACGCAGCACGTCCGGGCTGCCGGCGCGGCGGCCGGCCTGGGGCGGGCCGCTGCGCAATTCGGCGGCACCGGTCAGGTAGGCATTGCGCCAGGTCGAGGATTCGGCCTGGTAGCCAAGCTGCTCCAGCGCGTCGGCTTCCAGCCGGCGGGCTGCTTGGTTGGACGGATCGGCAAAGACCACGTGCTTGACCACCTCGGCCACCCAGCGGTACTCGCCACGCGCGTACGCTGCGCGCGCCTGCTCCAGCACGCGGGGCGCGCCGCCCATGAATTCGACATAGCGCTTGCCCGCCTCTTCCGGCGGCAGCGGGTTCAGGTTGGCAGGATTGGCGTCATACCAGCCCAGGTAGCGCTGGTACACCGCCTTGGCGTTGTGGCTGACGGTGCCGTAGTAGTCGCGCAGATGCCATTCGGCAGCCAGCGGCGGCGGCAGCTTCACGCGCTCTGCGATTTCGGCCGGCACGTAGCCCATGTTGGCCAGCCGCAGCGACTGGTCATGGATGTACTTGTAGCCGTCGCGCTGCTTGCCCAGGTAGGTGACGATGTCCTGGCGGCCCCAGGTAGGCCAGTGGTGCTGGGCGAACAGGACCTCGGTGCGGCCGCCGAAGCGGTCGATGGTCTCGTCCAGCGCGCGCCACCACTGGTTGGCGTCGCGCACCTGGGCGCCGCGGATGGTGTACAGGTTGTGCAGGTTGTGGGTGGCGTCCTCGGCGGCGCACAGTGCCTTCCACTGCGGGAAGTACATCAGCATCTCGGCCGGGGCCTCGGTGCCCGGCGCCATCAGGAATTCGATCTGCACGCCGTCGATGGTGCGCGTGTCGCCGGTCTTGTGGATCAGGTCCGTCGGCGCAATCAGCGTCACCGTGCCGTGCGCCACGCCCTTGCCCAGCCCCGCATCCACCTGCCCGGTGGCCGAGCGCGGCAGGTTGAAGCCATACATGTACTGCGCGCGGCGGCTCATGGCGTTGCCGGCGAAAACGTTCTCGCTGACGGCCTCTTCCATGAAGCCTTCCGGGGCCAGCACCTTGACCCGCCCGGCCTTGACGTCGTCTTCGCTGATGACACCCTTGACCCCGCCGAAGTGGTCGCCATGGCTGTGCGTGTAGATCACCGCGACCACTGGCTTTTTAGGCCGGTGCTTGAAGTACAGGTCGAGGCCGGCGCGCGAGGTTTCCATCGCCGTCAGCGGGTCGATCACGATCAGGCCGGTATCGCCCTCGATGATCGTCATGTTGGCGATATCGAAGCCACGGATCTGGTAGATCCGATCCGTCACCTGAAACAGCCCGTTGTGCATATTCAGCTGGGCCTGGCGCCACAAGCTAGGGTTCACGGTGGCTGGCGCCTGGTCTTGCTTGAGGAAGCCGTACGGGTCCAGCGCCCACACCACGTTGCCCTTGGCGTCACGGATCTCGGCATTGTCCAGCGTGCCGATAAAGCCACGGCGCGCTGCCTCGAAGTCACGCCGGTCCTGGAACGGCAGTTGTTGCAGCACCGCCGCATTGGCACGGGCGGTGGCATCGGTGGCTGGATTGCCCGCGGTGGCCGGGGCAGGTGCGGCGCCGGCGGTGCCGGCAAGGCTGATTGCGGCTGCAGCCAGCGCGGCGGCGGCTGCGGCAATGGCAGTCGGGTACGACATCTTGGTCTCCTGGAAATCCTGGGCCGGATGTCCGTCTCCGGCCTGGCTTCTGTAATTGTGCTGAACGTTCAGTACAATACTGGAGTTTGCTGGCAGATCCCGGCCGCTGTCAAATAGGCATCCGGCCCGAATACTCTTAAATTGCTGCCGGCACCACCTGTCTTCCGCCCCGCCCATGCCACCGACCCGCCCGGCCGCACAAAAGCCTCCAGCCTCCGTCACCAAGAACCGCCGCGGCCTGGAAACGCGCGAACGCGTCATTGCCGTGACGCGCGGACTGATCAGCGCGCACGGCTACGCCGAGGTGACCCTCGACCAGATCTCCGCCGAGGCCGGCGTGGCCAAGAGCAGCCTGCTGTGGCATTTCGGCAGCAAGGAAATGCTGCTGGCGGAAGCCGCAACCAGCCTGTTCCGGGACATTGGCGAGGGGCTGGGCGCAGAGCCGCACCGGGGCAAGACCGCGGCGCGGCGGCTGGAAAACGCCTTCGACCGGGTGGCCGACTATTTCACGGCCAATCCGGAAGCCAAGGGTGTCGTGCTGGCCCTGCTGTTCTCAGGCAGCGTGCCGCCCAGCGTGCGCGAGGAGATCCGCCGCAGCTGGGACGCGCATGTGCAGGACCTGGTCGATGCGCTGTCCGCCCCGGGGCGCCCACTGCCCGCGCCGATGGCGCGCCTGATGGTGGCGACCATCCATGGCTGTTACTGCCACTGGTATGCCAGCGACCGCAGCGAACCGATCGCCGGCTTCCTGGCGCCGGCGCGCGAGCTTTTCAGCGACTGGCTGCGCGCCAGGGACGGCGGCGAGTAATCAGCCGCGGCTGGCCAGCACGCAAGCGGCCAAGTCCCACAGCGCGTAGCCCACGCTCCTGAACACCAGCGGGCTGCCAGCCCGCGCGCGGATGGCATCGGCCTGCAGGATCGCGGTCTCGAACGGCTGCACGTCGGCCCAGTCGATGCCGGCCTGCAGCAGGTCGCCGGCCTCGTCCTCGATCCCGAACAGGGTATCGGCCAGCAGCCGGCCGCTATCCGCGGCCGCATGGCACAGCGCCGGCGGCAGTTCGCACATGTCGGGCCGGAACGCGCCGACCGCGGCAATGAAGTGATCGTCGCGCCAGAGGCCGCTGTCCAGGTCCGGCAGCACCGGGCTGCGGCTGGACGTGACCGTCACCACCATCGATACCCGGCGCAATACCGCCGCGACCGACTCGGCCACCTGCGCTTGCACCCCCAGCGTGCGCGCGTGCGCGGCCAGCGCCTCGGACTTGTCGCGCGTGCGCGAATGCAGCCACACCTTGCGCACGCCCAGCCCGGCCACGAAGGCCTCCAGGTGCGTCAGCGCCTGCACCCCGGCGCCGACGATCAGCAACTCGCCATCCTTGCGCGCGGCAAAGCACTGCGCCGCCAGCAGCGACACGGCCGCAGTGCGCCGTCCCGTCACCGTGGGGCCGTCGAGCATGGCGATACGCGCGCCGGTGTGCGCGTCGGCCACCACCACCTCGCCGAGGATATTGGGCAGCCCGCGCTGCGGGTTGCCGGGATGGACGGTGATGTTCTTGGTCATCACCAGGCTGCGGTTGCGCGCGGGCATCACCAGCAGCGTGCCTTCGCCACCTTGCGCATCGCCCACCGGCAGTGCAATGCGCGGCGGCGCCATGGCGGTGCCGTCGCGCAGCTCGGCCAGCATGTCGGCGATGGCTTGCGCCAGTTCGGGATACGGCAGGCGCGCCGCCGTGCTGGCGGCATCGAGGGGGACGAGGGACATGCGCTGGCTCCGGCAAGACGTTGCGAAGCGCCATTATTGCGCACAGAGCGCCTGCGGCCTCAGCGCTTGGCCGCTGGCACCGCCGCGCGCACTGACGCGCCACGCACCTCGATGCCGATGCGGTCCACCACCTTGCCAGACGCATCGAGCAGCTCCACCTGGTGCCGCCCCGGCCACGGCAGCCATGCCACCTCGCCGCCGCGCCCCAGCGGCTTGCCGTCCATGCGCCAGCTGACCGTGCGCGCGGTCTGGCCGGCCACGCCCTCGGCATGGAACCAGACCCGCTGCGCCGCGGGCGGCATGTCGGGGTCCAGCGCAAACACGGTGCCGTCGGCGGGATTGGCGATCACGGGTGCGGTCGGGCGCGCGGCGGGTGCGCTCACGCTGACGCGCCGGATCGCCGTGCCGGCCAGAAAGACTTCATCGCGTGCCGGCTCCAGCCCGTCGTCGAAGCTCAGCGCCACGCGCTGCACGCCGGCGGGCATGGCGGGCGCGTGGCTGGCGCGCGCGCGGTGCAGCGCTTCCATGATGTCGTGCCAGACCGGCGCTGCGCCCGATACGCCCGAAACCTCGTGCATGCTCGCGCCGCTGGCATTGCCGACCCACACGCCCACGGTGTAGTGCTGTGACCAGCCGATGCACCAGTTGTCGCGCATGTCCTTGCTGGTGCCGGTCTTCACCGCGGTCCAGAAGCGCGTGGTGAGCGGGCTGTCCAGGCCGAAGGTGCGCGCGCGCGCATGGCGGTCCGACAGGATGTCGGCGATCACGTAGCTCGCGCCCGGCTGCATCACCGCTGTCATCGGTGCGGCCGCTGCCCCTTCCCGCAGCCGTGGCGGCGCGTAGCGCCCGCCATTGGCCAGTGCCCGGTACGCATTGGTCAGCGCCAGCAGCGACACGTCGGCGCTGCCCAGCGCCAGGCTGAACCCGTAGTAGTCCCCGGCCTCGGCCAACGGCAGCCCCAGCGCCACCAGCCGCTTGTGGAAGCGGTGCGGGGTCACCATCACCAGCGTGCGCACCGCGGGCACGTTCAGCGACGCGGCCAGCGCCGCGCGCAGGCTGACCCAGCCGGCATAGCGGTGGTCGTAGTTCTGCGGCACGTAGAGCCCGCCGCCGACCGGCAGGTTTACGGGCCGGTCGTCCAGCAGCGAGGCCGCGGTCAGCCGCGTCTCTTCCAGCGCCTGCTCGTACAGGAAGGGCTTGAGCGTCGAGCCCGCCTGCCGCAGCGCCGCCGCGTGGTCCACCTGCGCGGCGCCTGACAGCGTGCCCGACGAGCCCACATAGGCCAGCACGTCGCCGCTGGCATTGTCGATCACCACCACCGCGCCGTCCTCGACATTGCGCCCGCCCAGTTCGCGCAGGTGCCGGTCCAGGCTGGTGGCAGCCACGCGCTGCAGGCGGGCATCGAGCGTGGACGCGATGCGCGCAGGCATGGGTACGCCCGCGGCCAGTTGCGAGCGCGCTTCGCCGACCAGGCGCCGTGCCAGGTGCGGTGCCAGCTGCGGCGACGCCGCCGATGGCGTGGCGGCCGCGGCGCGCTGCGCGACCGGCCCGGTGCGCAGCAGCGCCAGTTGCGCAAAGCCTTCCAGGCCTTCGCACTCGCGCGGCAGGCGCATCTCGCGCAGGATGCCGCAGGCGCGGCTTGCCACCTGGGCGGCCTTGGCATTGGGCGCGCGCACCAGCGCCACCGCCAGGGCCGATTCCCTCGCGTTGAGCCCTTCGGGGTACTTGCCGAACAGCACCTGCGACATCGCCGACAGGCCCACCAGCTCGCCGCGGAACGGCACCAGGTTCAGGTAGCCCTCCAGGATCTGGTCCTTGCTCCAGCTGCGCTCCAGCGCCGCCGCACCGGCGGCCTGCCCCAGCTTCTGCGTCAAGCTGCGGCCCTGCCCCGGAGCGCCCGGCCGGCGCAGGTCCTCATCGAGCAGGCCCGCCAGCTGCATGGTCAGCGTCGAGGCGCCGCGCGTGCGTGTGTTCCACAGGTTGGCCCAGGCCGCGGCCGCCACGCCCTGCCAGTCGACCCCGCTGTGGGCATAGAAGCGCCGGTCCTCCGACAGCACGATGGCAGTGCGCAGCGCGGGCGAGGTATCGGCCAGCGCGACCCAGTCGCCGCGGCGCGCGCGGAAGTCGTCGCGCACGCGGCCCACGGTAGCGCCGTGGCGGTCCAGCACCACCACGTCGGCACTGCGCCAGTCGGTACGGACTTGCTCGAAGGACGGCAGGGCCATGGCCGGCGCGGACCAGATCAACGCCGTCACCAGCATCATGCGAATACAGCGCTGCTTCATGCCTGCTCGCGTCCCGCCACGATGCCCGCCACCAGCAGCACCTGTGCCGCGGCGTAGGTCCACCAGATGCCAAGCTGGAAGGATTCGAACGGCACCAGGAAGCGCGCGATGCCGATCATCATGTCCGATGCGGCAAAACACAGCGCCCCCAGCGCCGCCAGCGGCGTGGGCAGGCGCGCCACCAGCGCGCTGCAGGCCATCGCCGCCAGCACGCCCACGTATACCGCCACCGGCACCGTCAGCGGGCCCATATTGGGCCAGAAGCGGCCCAGCATGGTGCCCGCCACGCCCAGCATCGCGCCGCACGCAATCAGCCGGTGCGGGCGCGTGTCGCCCGCCAGCGGCACCAGCACGCGCAGGTAGGCCAGGTGCGCGAGCAGGAAGGCGCCAAGCCCGCCCATGAACGAAAACGTCAGCGTCGGCAGCGCCAGCAGGAGATCGCCCAGGGCCGAGAACATCAGCGCAGTGACCAGCCAGCGGCGCTCAACCAGCGGCCGGTGGAACCACGCGGCGCGTGCCAGCAGCAGCGCCATCGCGGTCTTCCACGCGGGCTGCATGGCGATATGCCCGGTCAGCGGCGCGCCTTCAGGCAGCTCGATCGCCACCTGCACCAGCAGCGCGCCGTAGATGATGCCGGCCAGCGTGCCCGCGATCCACCACTCGCGCACGCGTGCCGGCATCATCATCGACAGCCAGCTCATGGGCGCGCCCCCACCGCCAGCCGCGCATTGGGCGCCACGCCGAACACGTCGGGCGCGTACATCGCTTCCACGCGCGTGGGCGGCAGCGCGAAGTCGCCGGCGTTGTTCAGCCGCACCGTGTATTCGACCGATACCGTGCCCTTGGGCAGGTAGCCGAAGTACTCGCGGTAGGCCTGCGGCGTGCGCTCGGTGTAGGCCGGCCAGGCCGCGCCCTTGCGCTGCTCGCCGCGCGTGGCGATCGCGGAGTCACGGCCCAGGCCGCTGCCGAGGATGGTGGCGCCGGCAGGCACCGGATCGCTGACCACCACCCAGGTCATGTCGGCCTGCGCATCGATCTCCAGCTTGACGCGGTACACATCGCCGCGCGACCACTTGCCCTGCACCGCCTGCTCCTGCGGCGTCACGGTGCGCTTGATGCGGTAGCCCGCGGCCAGCGGCGCGGTCACCGGCACCGCCGCCAGCGCCTGCACCGTGGCCCACGGATGGCCGGCGCCGGCGTGCTCCACCTGCAGCGTGCCGCCGTCGGCGCCGGTCGGCCACGGCAGCTCGACGCTGCCCTCGGCCACGCCGTCGGTGCGCTGCGCGCGCGCCCAGTCGAAACTGCGCGAGGCGTCGGCCGCATTGCTCACGCTCGCCCGCGTGGTGCCCGCCACCGGTGTCTTCTCGAACGCCTGCGAGAAGCGCGTCACCGCCAGCATGCCCCACGCGTTGGCAGTGGTCGTGCCCCAGGCACCATGCACCTGCCGGCCCAGCAGCCCGGTGGCCAGTTGCGGCGCATCTTCCTTCCAGCCCGGCAGTTCCGACGCCAGCGCCAGCAGGCGCGCGGCATTGGTGTCGCCGCCGGCCATCATCCACCACCAGTTGTCGTTGCGCTCGGTGGAGAACGCCAGGCGCGTGCCCTGCACCGTCAGGCGCGAGCGCAGCAGCTGCTGCGCCTCGGCCAGGCGTTGCTCGCGCTGCGGGATGTCCTGCATGCGCGTGAGCAGCAGGGTCCAGTCCAGCAGCGCCGAGGTCGGCCACTGCGCCGGCAGGATCTGGATCGACCCCAGCATGCGCGCCTGCGCATGGCCGGTGCGCGACAGCGCCTCGAGCGCTGCCAGCTTGCGCGCCTCCAGGTACTGCGTGCCGGCCACCGGGGCCCAGCTGTCGCGGCGGATGCGGCCTTCGACGAAGTCGGTCAGCCCGCGCTCCATCTGCGTGCGCTGCGCGTCGGGGATGCGCAGCGCCAGCCCGGCGCGCGCGGCCTCGTCGGTGACCGCCAGCAGGTAGGCGGTCAGCACTTCGCTGCCAAAGTCGCCGTCGGCGTTCAGCGGGAAGTACGAGGCCAGCCCGTTGGCATCGAGGTAGGACGGCAGCTGCGTCATCAGCGCGTCCCACGCGGCGGTGTCGTTCAGGCCGATGGCCTTCGATGCGCGCTGCTCCAGGCAGGTGAACGGGTAGTTGCGGAACCACTCGCGCACGCCCGGCATACCGCCCGCCAGCGACGACTGGAAGTTCACCTGCAGCCCCCCGCGCACCTTGCCCGCAGGATCCGCCAGCGCGCCCGGCGGCGCCTTGAGCGGCACCGACAGCGACGGCGACACCTGCGCCAGCGTGGCCTGCTGCACTGTCACCGGCACCGCCGGCACGATCTGCTGCGACACCTTGATGCGGTCGGCCGCCCCACCCGTGCCCTGCTCGCTCGCCTGCACTTCCCACATCACCGTGCCGCTGCGCGAGTACGCCAGCAGCGCGGGCGCGGTCACGTCCCAGCCAATCTCGCGCGCTTCGCCGGCGGGGATCTGCACGGTCTGCGCCGGCAGGCTGGCCTCATTGCCGAGCAGCGTGCCGCGCGCGCTGGCCTGCACCGTCATCGCGCGCTTGGTGGTATTGCGCAGCGTAAACATGGCGCGGTAGCGGTCGTCCTCGCGCACCAGCAGCGGCAGGCCGGAAATCACCTGCAGGTCCTGCGTGGCGGCGATGGTGGCGCTGCCCGTGCCGAAGCGGCCGAGGCCAAGGTCCGCCACCGCGACGATGCGGAAGCTGGTCAGCGAATCGTTGAGCGGCACCTCGATGCTGGCGCGGCCCTCGGCGTCGAGCTGCACGCGCGGGTTCCATACCAGCAGCGTGTCGAACAGCTCGCGCGTGGGGCTCTTGCCGCCGCCGCCGCCCGCCGGCACCGCCTTGCGCCCGTAGTGGCGGCGCCCGATGATCTCCATCTGCGCGGTCGACGTTTCCACGCCGTAGCCGCGCCGCTGCAGCATCGCATCGAGCAGATCCCAGCTGGTGTTGGGCATCAGTTCCAGCAAGGCCTGGTCCACCGCGGCCAGGGCCACTTCGCCGTTGGCGGCGGGCTTGCCGTCGGGCAGCTTCACCTGGATCGCCACGCGCGCCTTGCCGCGCACCGGAGAGCTGGCCTTGTCCGGCGTCACGGTAACGTCGAGCCGGTGGCCCGCATTGCCGACGCGGATCTCGGCCAGCCCCAGCCGGAAGGCCGGCTTGGACAAGTCCACCAGCGCGGTCGGCGCGGCATATTCGCGGCCCTCGCTGCGGAACGCGCGCCACCACTCGCCCGGCTGGCGCCAGCCCCAGGTGAAGAACGAATACCAGGGCACCTCATGCAGGCGCCCGCGCAAGGCCAGCACCGACACGTAGACGTTGGGCCCCCACTCCGGCTTCACATGCACGCGCACGGTGGGATCGCTGCCGTGCAGCTCCACCACCTGGGTCTGGTAGATGCCCTCGCGCTCCACCGCGACCAGCGCGGTGGCATGGCGGAACGGCATGCGCACCTGGAACACCGCGGTCTCGCCCGGCGCGTAGGACTTCTTCTCCGGCAGCAGGTCGATGCGGTCATGGTTCTCGCCGCCGAACCAGAGCTCGCCCTGGCGCGTGACCCAGACCGTCGAGGCCGCCTGCGCGGTGCGTCCGTCCTTGTCGCGCGCGCTCGCCACCAGTTCGATCTGGCCGGCCTGCTCCAGCGCCACGTCGCAGCGCGCACGGCCTTGCGCATCGGTGCGGGTCTCGCACACGGTGCCGAGGTCGCGCGTCTCGGAGCGGTTGTCATAGCGGTAGAAGCCGCCCACCACGCGCTTGCGCGCCGAGGTGGTGATGCGTGCCCGCGCGTTGATCTTGACCGGCGCATCCGCCACCGGCTTGCCGTTGACGTCCAGCACCACGCCGTGCACGGCCAGCTTCTGCTTGACCGAGACCCAGCCATCGGTGCGGATGCCGGCCACCACCGCCGCCGGCCACACCGGCACGGTCTGGCGCAGCGTCTGGATCTCGCCGTTGGGGTCGGCAAAGCCGGCTTCGAGCAGCAGGTCGCGCGGGGCTTCAATCTTGGGCAGCTTGCGCAGCGTGACGGTGCCGTTGCCGTTCTTGTCGAGCGTCACCGGCAGCTTGTCGGCGACCAGCTTCTGGCTGTCGGCACTGGCATCGCCCTGCCCGTCCTCATCCATCTCCTCGTCGCCGCTGGCGCTTTCGCGCTGCGCGCGCGGCGGGTTGAACGAGAACTCGTCATAGCCGGGGAAGCTGACGTATTTGTCGCGCAGCAGCGCGGACACGCGCACGGGCAGCCCGGCCGCACCGCCGCCGGAGAGGTAGTGGATCTCCACGCCGACCGGCAGTTCGGCAGGCGCCACCACGGCCCCCGCCTTGCCTGCCACCTGCAGCGTGCCGGCCAGTACCGGCAGGCGGAATGCCTCGACCCGGAAACTGCCGCTGGTGTAGCTGCGCGCGCCACCATTGTCCTGCGCGCCTTCGCCCTTCTGCGTTTCCAGCTCGACGCTGTAGACCCCCAGCTTGGCCGCCGCCGGCACCTGGAAGGTGCTCTCCGCACTGCGCCCGCCGGTCGCGGTCTGGCGCCATTGCAGCGGCAGCTCGTAGGTCTGGCCGCTGCCTTCATGTCGGATCACCACGCGCGTGGGCAGCGGGCGGCTGGCCGGCGGCAGGGCAAAGCCCTGCGCGGTCTCGGCACGGATCAGGTGCTTCATCGACACGGTCTCGCCGGCGCGCAGCAGCGTGCGGTCGAAGATGGTGTGGGCGCGCACCGTGGGTGCGGTGCCGGTGTCGGTCGGCACATTGAAGCGCCAGCTCTCGATGCCGCGGTTCCAGTCCGACATCACGAAGGCCATGTCGGCCTTGCCGCGTGCCTGCGGGTGGCCGGCGGCGATGCGCGCCGAGACGAAATATCCCGACAGCCCGTTCTGCTCGCAGGCGCTCTCGGGCGCGGCAGCCAGCCTGGCAAAACGCACCACGCCGCTGGCATCGGTACGCCCTTCGCCCAGCAGGCGGCCGCTGCAGTCGCGCACCGCCACGGCGGCATCGGCAACCGGCTTGCCGTCATCCAGCGTGGTGACCCAGGCCAGCCCGCTGCGGCTGCCGTCGTCTTCATTGCCAGCGCTGCGGCCCAGCTTGAAATGCACGCCCAGGTTGGTAACCAGCGCCGCGGTGCGCACGTACATCGGCGCGCGCTTGCCCAGCAGCGCCTCGCCCAGCATCGGCGAGGCGATCTCCACCACATGGAAGCCCGGTTCCGGCAGCGGGATGCCCATCACCTCGAACGGCCGCGGCGCATCGCCCGAAGGCTTGGGCACGGCCAGCTTCTGCACGCCGGGGGCGCGATCCAGCAGAGACACCGAGCGCGTCTCGATCGACACCGCATTGCGCGGGTTGTTGACGCGATACGGGGATCGGCCCGCCAGCACGGCGTCGAGCTCGGCCCGGGTATAGCTGGCCTCATGCATGCGGCGCACCAGGCCAAACCATTGCATCACGGCCGTGTCGTCGTCCACGCGCAGCTTCATCACGGTGCCGGCCCTGGCCTGCACGCCGCGCACGGCGAGGTCGGCCTCGACGTTGCGCAGCGTCACCGGCAACAGCGGCGGGTAGTCGGCCGGCGCCTTGCCGCGCGGCAGCTCGCCGAAGCGTTCCACCACGCCAAACGGCGCCGCGGCAAACTTGGCCAGCGGCGGCATCGATGCGGTGGCCACCTTGAGCGGGAACAGGTCGGCATTGGCCAGCGTGCGGCCGCTGTCGTCCTTCAGGTTGCGCGGCACTTCGATGGTGAACTGGGCCTTCTCCGCGAACGGCGCGGCAAAGGTCAGCGCGCTGACGCTGGCGTCCGGCGCCAGGTCGGGATCGAACTGCGGCGCGCGCGGGCCGGACGGCGTCTTCAGCACCACACTCTCGGCCAGCTTGCGCGGCACCGGCGAGGAGAAGCTGACCGACATCGGCCGCAGCGGCGTGCACGGCGACTGCGCGTGTTCACGCTCGCAGCTGAAGCTGGCGGTGAAGGGTTCGCGCACGGTGTAGTCAAAGCGGCGCTCGTCGCGCGTGGCCACGCCGGACGGCGTGGCAATGCCCGCGCCCAGCACCAGTTGCACCCGCGCCGCGGCCGGCAGCCGCTGCTGGCAGGCAAGCAGGTGCACGGCATCGGGCGCCTGCCTGGCGATGCGTTCCCAGTGGATGGCGTCGAGCACGGCATCACGCTCCTTGCCGGCAAGCAAGCGCACCGGGATGCGCTCGCCCAGCCCCTGCGCCTGGCACCAGGCGTGCTCGCGCACCGAGGCCGCGGTGGCGGCGCCATTGAAGCGCAGCGCAAAGACCTGATCTTCCTCGATCTCGCCGCCCGAAGGCCGGCTGGACACGACCGTCGGGCCCCCGGTCTCGAACCGGTACTCCGGCTTGCCGGCATAGGCGGTGCCGGCCACGCTGCGCAGGCCGGTGCGCATGCGCACGGTGCAGCGCACCCCCGGCGGCAGGTCGCTGGCAAAGTCATAGACCCAGTTCTTCGCATCGATCCAGCGGGCCTGCCCGCCGGTGCCGGCACCGGTGCAGGAAACCGCCGCGGGCGCGGTGGCCTGGACGTCGCCCATCGGCACCATGGCCTCGTCGAAGCGGATCGCCACCTGCCGCACCTGCCCGACCGTGCCTTCAGGGGAGAAGCGCGTCACCTGCGCGGCCTGCGCGCCGCCCGCTGCCAGGATTCCAAGCGTGGCCACCAGGGCCAGGACTGCGCGCCGCGCATGCAATTGCGTTGGCATCCTGCCAAGACCCCGATCGGCTCGGGCGACGATTCCCTTCATCCTGCCATCCTCCGTTCCCGCCACGTTTGCGGCACCTGGCGAGGGTGACACGCACGCCACAGGAGCGCAAGACCGGCACGCAAACCTGCAACGCGCCGCAGGAAAAGATTCAGCGCAGGTGCGACAGCGGCAGCGGCCCGTCGCACTTGATCGCGGTCAGGACGATATTCGAACGCACGCTTTCCACGCCGGGCACGCGCATCAGCCGCTTCATGGTGAATTCGGCCAGCGTGGGCAGGTCGGGCACGACCACGCGGATCAGGTAGTCAGCCTCGCCGGCCACCGAATAGCACTCCTGCACCTCTTCCAGCAGCAGGATCTCTTCGCGGAAGCGTTCGATGATGGTGTCGGCATGGTGGGCCAGCTTGACGCTGATAAAGACCATCACCCCCAGGCCCAGCGCCTGCGATGACAGGTTGACGCGGTAGCCGGTGATGACGCCGTCGGCTTCCAGCCGCGCCAGCCGGCGCCCGACCTGGCTGGGCGACAGGTGCACGCGTTCGGCCAGCTGCTGGTGGGTGGTGCGGCCGTCGGCCTGCAGGACGGCCAGCAGCGCGAGGTCGAAGGGGTCCAGGGAGACGCCGGAGGCAGTCATACACAAATCCCGCACTCTTTATTTGAACGATGCATATTATATGCGCCGCCGCACCAAAACAAGCGGATTTTGCGGCCATTCTGCGCGCCTGGCTGTCTAAACTACGCAGTAAATCCGCATTCATGCTGCCGCCGATGCAGCAAGCACGCATTACAAGGAGACGCGCACCATGTCCATCGCCACGGCCACCGAAGCCCCCGGCGCCTTCCAGGGCACCCTGACCGACAAGCTCAAGGAACAGTTCGACGCCGGCCTGCTGTCCGGCCAGGAACTGCGCCCCGACTTCACCATCGCCCAGCCGGTGCACCGCTACACCAGCACCGACCACGCCATCTGGCGCAAGCTGTACGAACGCCAGGCCGCGATGCTGCAGGGCCGTGTCAGCGATGAATTCCTGCAGGGCCTGGCCACGCTGGGCATGGACAAGGACCGCGTCCCCGATTTCGACCAGCTCAATGAAACCCTGATGCGCGCCACCGGCTGGCAGGTCGTGGCCGTTCCCGGCCTGGTGCCGGACCAGGTGTTCTTCGAACACCTGGCCAACCGCCGCTTCCCGGCCAGCTGGTGGATGCGCAAGCCCGAGCAGCTGGACTACCTGCAGGAGCCGGACTGCTTCCACGACGTGTTCGGCCATGTGCCGCTGCTGATCAACCCGGTCTTCGCCGACTATATGGAGGCCTACGGCAAGGGCGGGCTGAAGGCGAACGGGCTGGGCGCGCTGGACATGCTGTCGCGGCTGTACTGGTACACG
The DNA here is from genome assembly GCF_058787075.1 of Cupriavidus sp. FW305-46. Taxonomy (NCBI): domain Bacteria; kingdom Pseudomonadati; phylum Pseudomonadota; class Betaproteobacteria; order Burkholderiales; family Burkholderiaceae; genus Cupriavidus; species Cupriavidus sp. FW305-46. Next base: position 36,271 of record NZ_JBYSZI010000044.1, on the reverse strand, counting down.
GTTGAATTCGGCCTGATCCGCACGCCGCAGGGCCTGCGCATCTACGGCGCGGGCATCCTGTCGAGCCAGGGCGAGTCGATCTACAGCCTGGATTCGGCCAGCCCCAACCGGATCGGCTTCGATGTGCGCCGCATCATGCGCACGCGCTACCGCATCGACACCTTCCAGAAGACCTACTTCGTGATCGACAGCTTCGAACAGCTGTTCGACGCCACCCGGCCGGACTTTGCGCCGCTGTACGAAGAACTGCGCGCGCAGCCGACGCTGGGCGCGGGCGACGTGGCCCCGGGCGACCAGGTGCTCAATGTCGGCACCCGTGAAGGCTGGGCCGACACCGAAGACATCTGATCCGGCCCTCGCCGGCAAACCCGGGGCGCGCTGCCCCGCTTCCCGCTTTGTGAAACAATGCCGGCATGCCCGCCGCCACGGCGCGGGCGGGCCGGCTGTCCGCATTGATTTGCGGCCTTCGTTTTCGTTACGACCAGATCGAGCCCCTTATGACCCCTCTTTCCCCGCAAGCCCGTGTCACGCTGCTGGCAGACCTGCCCGGCTGGACCACCGTCCCGGACCGCGACGCGATCTTCAAGCGCTTCACCTTCCATGACTTCAATGCCGCCTTCGGCTTCATGACGCGCGTGGCGATCCAGGCCGAGAAAGCCGACCACCACCCGGAATGGTTCAACGTCTACAACCGCGTCGACATCACGCTGTCCACGCACGATGCCAACGGCCTGACCCAGCGCGACATCGACCTGGCCCACTTCATCGAGCGCGCCGCCGACGCGGTGACGGACTAAGCGCGGGCGCGGCGGCAGCGCCGGATCGGGCCGATGTAGGCAATCCGTAAGGAAGCGGAGGCCCGCGGCTAGTACAATCTGCGGCAGGCCCGCACCTCCCGTGTGCGCCAAGAGGCCTTCCCTCCAGCCATGCCCAACTTCCTGCCCGAACTGCCGCCATGCGTATCCTGCTGATCGAGGACGACCGCCAGATTGCCAGCGGCGTCGAAGCCGGCCTGTCCCGCGCTGGCCACCAGATGCGCGTCGTCCACGACGGCGTCTATGCCACCGAACACCTGCTGCGCGAGCAGCACGACCTGGTCATCCTGGACCTGGGCCTGCCCGGCATCGACGGCATGACCCTGCTGGCGCGCTACCGCGCCCGCAACCGCACCACCCCGGTCATCATCCTGACCGCGCGCGACGAGCTGGAAGACAAGCTCTCGGGCCTGAACGCCGGCGCCGACGACTACCTGATCAAACCGTTCGCCCTGCCCGAGCTGGAAGCGCGCGTGCGCGTGCTGCTGCGCCGCAGCCAGCACGGCGAGGCCGCCCCCGAGCGCGACGTGCGCCTGGGGCGCCTGCGGCTGTCGGGCAACGACCGCCGCATGTTTATCGACGCCCGCCCGCTGGAGCTGTCGCCGCGCGAGTTCGCGGTGCTGGAGCTGCTGCTGCAGCGCCAGGGCCGCGTGGTCAGCAAGGCGCAGCTGCAGGACCACCTGGCCACCTTTGCCCACCCCGCCGGCGAAGGCGGCGACACCGTGGGCGACACCGCGATCGAGGTCTATGTGCACCGCGTGCGCAAGAAGCTCGAGGACAGCGATGTCGAGATCGTCACCGTGCGCGGCTTCGGCTACCTGCTGCAGATCCGCGCCGGACAATGAAACCGCTCCGGCCGCCGCGGTTATCCGACACGCGGCCCTGCCTTTCGGCCTAGCCGGCAATGTGGCCTCGCTCCCGCACCTCCTCCCGGGTTTCCTGGCGCACGGCCTCCCGCATCGCAACGCGGAACGTGCCCCCGGCTTCCGCCGCCGCTGACGCCGCCGGCAACACCCCTGCGCCCGCGGCGACGCGCCAGGCCTCCCGCCCCGGCTCCAACATCAGCCTGCGCGCGCACCTGCTGCGCGCACTGGCCACGCCGCTGTTTGCACTGGTGCTGACCAGCGGCTCGCTGTCGTACTGGCTGGCGGCGCACTACACCACGCAGGTGTTCGACCGCGCGCTGTATGGCGTGGCCAACAACATCGCCCAGCAGATCCGCATTGCCGGCCCGCGCCTGGAGCAGGACATCCCGATGATCGCGCAGACGCTGGTCGAGGCCGAGGGCACCGACCGCATCTACTGGCGCATCCACGGCCCCGACGGGCTGATCGGCGGCATGGACACCTGGCTGGGCTACGGCACCGGCCAGACCACGCTGCACGATGCACGCCTGTTCTACGCCTGGTTCAGCGGCCGCCAGGTGCGCGCGGTGCGGCTGCCGGTGATGCTGCCCAGCGCCGCGGTGGACGAACTCGGCACCAGCGAGGCCGGCAAACCCGCGCGCGGGCCGATCGTGGTGGAGGTGGCGGAGCTGCTGGACCGGCGCGAGACCGCAGCCAACGAGATCCTGCTGTCGGTGTCGGTGCCGCTGATCCTGCTGCTGCTGGTCGGCAGCCTGATCCTGTCGCACGTGCTCAAGGAAGAGCTGGTGCCGCTGCAGATCCTCGCCGACAAGCTCAACCGGCAGACTGCCCGTTCACTCGCCGCGCTCGACGAGACCCAGGTGCCGGCCGAGGTGGCGCCGCTGATCCGCGGCCTCAATGCGCTGCTGGCGCGGCTGCGCGACGCGCTCGACGCGCAACGCAAGTTCATTGCCGATGCCGCGCACCAGCTGCGCACCCCGCTGACCGCGGTCAAGCTGCATGCCGACCGGGCCCAGGAAGCCGATTCGCTGGAAGTCGCCCGGCATGCGCTGCGCGAGGTGCAGACCGCCGCCGACCGCGCGGTACGGCTGTCCAACCAGCTGCTGTCGCTGGCGCGCGCCGAGCCGGGGCTGTCGCTGGAGCGTCTCGGGCCGGTGGAACACTTCGACCTGGCCGAGCTGGCCTTCGAGATCGGCGCCGAGTGGGTGCCGCAGGCGCTGGCGCAACGCATCGACCTGGGCTTCGAGATCCTGCCCGGCCCCACCTTCACCGGCAGCGCGCCCGCGGTGGTGCGCGGCAACCGGCTGCTGATGCGCGAGGCCCTGTCCAACCTGATCGACAACGCGGTGAAGTACGTGCCCGCGGGCGGGCGCATCACGGTGCGCGCCGGCGGCGAGGCCATGGGTCACCGCGGCATGGCGGTGGTGATGGTCGAAGACAACGGCCCCGGCATCCCGCCGCAGCGGCGCGAGGAAGTCTTCAAGCGCTTCTTCCGCGGCGACCGCGCCCCCGAGCCGGGCGGCGGGCGGGCGGCCAACAGCGGCGGCGCCGGGCTGGGGCTGGCCATCGTCCATGAGATCGTGACGCTGCACCAGGGCACCATCCGCATCGAGGACGTGCCGCCGGTTCCAGGTGCGGCCGGCGATGCACCGGCCGCGGACGGCGCGCCCGAACGGCGGCCGACCATGCGCTTCGTGATCCGGATCCCCTGCGAACCACCAGGATCGGTGGCCTGAACCCGCCGCTGCGCTGGCGGCGGCGCGGGTTGGGACGCGCGCCTTACTTGGCCTTCTTCTTCTTTTCCTTCGGTGCCAGCATGGTGCCGCGGCATTGCGGGCTGCCGCAGCGGCACTCGAATTCCTTCTTCAGCTTGGCGGTATAGCGCGCGTCGATGACCAGGCCGTAGTCGTAGAACAACTCCTCGCCCTGGGCAATGTCGCGCAGCGCGTGGATAAACACGCGGCCCTTCTTCTCGCGCGCCTCGCAATTGGGTTCGCAGGCGTGGTTGATCCAGCGCGCGCGGTTGCCGCCGTACTTGGCGTCGATCACGCTGCCGTCGTCCAGGCTGAAGTAGAAAGTGTGGTTGGGATCGCTGGGATCGTGCGGATGGCGCTCCAGCGCCTTCTTCCACGAAATATGCTCGCCCTTGTACTCGATCACGCGTTCGCCTTCGGCGATCTGGCCGATCGCATAGACCCCCTTGCCGTGCACGCCTGACTGGCGCACCTCGATCCGGTCGCTCGCCGTCTTCTTCTTGCCCTCGTCCGCTGCCTTGCGCTTTGCCTTGTCCGCCATTTGCCTTTCCGTGCTCGTCGCCTGTTGTGCCTGAGTGGCCCGCTGTGCCGGCCGTTCCGGCGCGAGCGGGGATGATACCGGTGCAACCGTGACACGTATACGTAACACCCCTTCCGGCGACCTCACCGTATACGCCTTGGTTGCAATTGGCACGTATACGGCACCCCGTTTCCGCCTCAGCCGCCGCCCGTTTACGTCCCCGCGTGTGGATAACCCCGCCTCGAACTGTGGACAAGCACGCGGATTGGATGTGGGCTGCCTGGGGCTGGCATGGGGATGCCTCAGGCATAAGTCGGAGGGCTTGCGGCACTGGCCTCCTCCGGATGGCTGAGTCATCCACCTCGACCAACATTGGATACGACCACTTCTCGTTTACGTAAACCGTTGAACCGAAAGACGTTTACGTGGTTTTCCACAGCAGGGGCGGGTGTTTACTTACTACTACTATTTGTATACATGAAAGAAAAAGGTAAACCGAAAGAACGAACCAACGGCGTCGGCAACAGAATGCCCCCCAAGGCATCATCCGAATGGCCGGGACCGGAAACGTCGCGATAGCGCGAAACTTTGTGGTTTTGGGTTTGGATTGGGCGTATACCTCGGGCGTATACGCCCAATCACACCGACTTGCGCGTATACGCTGCCAGACAGTATCTGGAGCCGGTCCGTAAACCGATCCTGCAAGGCGCCATGCATACCCTGAATAGCTGCTCTGTTCGCTGTCAGGCCCGGTGATCCGACAACATGCAACATAGTGCAGCCGATTCCTCCGAGGCTGCCAGAGCGTCTGCAAGCGCTTCTAGCCGTCGCTGGCTCTCCAGGCCTGTCCAATACGCCTCGGCGTGCGCAGAGGGCCTCTGAGAGCCTCTGGTGAGGGATGGGTGAGGGCACAGGCACCCGGCCCGCGCGCCATCGCGCCTGCGCGGCCTGGGTGCTCTGCCCTGTCAGCTTAGGGCGCTTTCGTCACCTTCCGCCGCTTGCGATGGCTGTACCCAGCTGCGTCGATTTGCCGCGAAGCCCAGTCTGGCGCGGCCTCGCGGAAACTGCCAGGTAACAATCTGTTCCCGGTGCGCCTTGTCCGACACGGTATCATGTGGCCCGCGGCGTCTTTGCCGGAGCGGTGCCAGTCAGGCCGCCCGGCATGCGGACGCCTGTGTTTTATCAACTCGATACGGAGTGAAGCATGACGAAAACCGAACTGATCGACGCTATCGCAGCCGGGGTGGACGGTCTGACCAAGTCCAAGGCGGAACAGGCACTGAACGTGACCCTGTCGGCCATCATGGACGCCGTGGCCAAGGGCGAAACGCTGAGCCTCATCGGCTTTGGCACGTTCAGCAAGGGCGAGCGTGGCGAGCGCATGGCGCGCAACCCGCGTACCGGCGAAGAAATCAAGGTCGAAGCAGCCAAGACCGTGAAGTTCAAGGCTGGCCAGAAGTTCAAGGACGCTGTCAACCAGTGAGCCTGACGGGCTGCACTGCAGGGCCCGAATTGTCAGACCCCGCCATGCCGCCGCCCGGTGCCCGAGGGTGCAGGCGAGCGCCAGGCGGGGGACGTTATCCACAGCAGTAAGCTGATTTTCTGCAGTATCCGCCGCATCGCTGAGTCCGCCATCGGGGCGATCGCGCGCGAAGTCTTCCAACAGGCGTCCAGCCGTGGCCGTGACAGGCCGGACCGGGTGCCGTGCCACATGGGGCCTCCATGCTTGCCCGTCCGCCGCGCCGCAGATCTCCACAGCGTTATGCACAGCGCTTTCCACAGCCGGTTCCACAGCTTTCTCCACAGGCTGCAGGCGCCATGCGCGCGGCCTGCGTTGCCGTGGCGCTGGCACTGCTGAGTGCCTGCACCACCGTCAGCGAGCCGGTGCGGCCGCAGGCGAGCGCCCTGCCCGACACCGAAAGGCCGGTGACGCGCCCGGGCGCCACGCCGCGCGAACGCATCGTCGAGATCGCCACGCAGGAATGGGCCCGCTGGGGCGGGCAGGTGGTGCGGCTGGGCCGGGACGACACCTCCTGCGTCACCTACAGCCCGGTGCCCGCACCGGAACTGCCTGCGCCACTGCCAGAGATCCCGGAGGCCCAGCCAGCTTCCCCCGCGGAGGCCGGGGCACCCGCTGCCGCCACCACCGACACCGAATCCAAGACCAACGGCAATCCGCCACCCGCCGCCAGCTGCCTGTCCTTTCCGGACGGCACCGGCATGGAAGCCACGCCCCTGGGCTGCTCGCTGGCGCGCCGCTACTGGGGCATCGTCGGCGAAGCGCCCGGGTGCCGGCAGGTGACGCAGGGGTCCTGGGCCTGGTCGGCGGTGTTTATCTCATGGGTGCTGCGCAAGGCGGGGCTGGACGAGCGCCAGTTCCTGACCGGGCAGTCGCACTCGATGTACGTGGTCGATGCCCGCGACGGCATCCTGCCCAGGCCAGCCTTCCATATCGAGCCCGTGCCCGCCATGCCCAGGCCCGGCGACATCATCTGCGCCGGGCGCGGGCGCGACCGCTATCTCGAGGACATCGCCGAAATCGGCTTCGGGGCCACCCCCATGCATTGCGACATCGTGGTCGGCGTGGATCCGGCAATGCGCGTGGTGCGTGCCATCGGCGGCAATGTCCAGCAGTCGGTGTCGATGGAGGAGATCGAGCTGGGCGATTCGGGCCGGCTCGACGGCGTCACCAATTCGCATATGCCGTGGCTGCTGGTGATGCGCAACGACCTGCAGTAGCTGGTTTATTGATGCGATTTATCAGGGTGTCCTGATTTTATTTGCGTTGATTATTCGCGGGAATAATCATGCGATTAGTCGAACAGTTCCAGTTGCGACGTATCCCGGTCGCTGGTCCCTACCCCCACCCCCAGCAGCCGCACCGGCAAGCCCCGGCGCGCATGGCCCTCGGCCAGCAGGCGCGCGTAGACGGTGCGGTCCGGCGCGTGGCCGCGGCATTCCACCGTGGTCTGGCGGAAGTCAGAGAAGCGCAGCTTCACGGTCAGCTTGTCGATGGTGTCGTGTGCCTGAGCCCGGTCGATGCGGGCTTCGAGCATGGCGATCAGCGGTTCCAGCTCGGCCATGCAGGCCTGCAGGTCGGGCAGGTCGTTGGCATAGGTCTCTTCCACGCTGATCGACTTGCGCTCGCGCTCGGGCGTGACCTCGCGCTCGTCGACGCCGCGGCACAGCTTGTAGAGCCGCGCCCCGAAGACCCCGAACTCGCGGTGCAGCCGGTCCGGCGACCACGGCCGCAGGTCGCCGCAGGTCTCGGCACCCAGGCGCCGCAGCTTGGCCGCGGTGACCTTGCCCACGCCGTGGATGCGCTCCACCGGCAGCGCGGCGACAAAGCCATCGACCGCCGCCGGCTTGACCACGAACAGTCCGTCGGGTTTGTTCCAGTCGCTGGCGATCTTGGCCACGAACTTGCTCGGCCCCACCCCGGCCGACACCGTCACCCCCACTTCATCGCGCACACGCTGGCGGATTTCCTCGGCGATGCGGGTGGCGCTGCCGGCGTGGCGGGTGCAGAGGCTCACGTCCAGGTAGGCCTCGTCCAGCGACAGCGGTTCGACCAGCGCGGTGTATTCGCGATAGATCGCGAAGATCCGGCGCGAGACCTCGCGGTACTTGTCCATCGCCGGGCGCACGATCAGCAGGTCCGGGCAACGCTTGAGCGCCTGTGCCGACGGCATCGCCGAACGCACGCCGAAGGCGCGCGCTTCGTAGTTGCAGGTGGCAATCACCCCGCGCCGGTCGGGCGAGCCGCCCACGGCCATCGGGCGGCCGCGCAGCGAGGGGTCGTCGCGCATCTCGACCGAGGCGTAGAAGCAGTCGCAGTCGCAATGGATGATCTTGCGCTGGACCGAGGGAGTGGCATCAGGCGGGGCGGACATGGTGGCCAGGCACCGTATTGGTTATCCGTGTGACGAATGAAATGGTTTGATTTTTAGTTGGTTTCATTGATCGATTGGATGATAGTGGGCTTCTGCCGCGCATTCATCCATAGCCCCTCGGCCGCATACAAGGCCAGCGACAGCCAGATCAGCGCGTAGCCGACCTGCTTCTGCGCCGGGAACGGCTCGTTCCACAGCCACACGCCCAGCAGCAGCTGCAGCGTCGGCCCGGTGTACTGCAGCAGGCCCAGCAACGACAGCGGAATGCGCCGCGCGCCGGCCGCAAAGAACAGCAGCGGCACCGCCGTGACCGGCCCGGCCAGCAGCAGCAGCCACTGCGTACCCGGCGCTGCGTGGGTGAAGCTGTCCTGGCCGGTGGCGAACAGCCAGGCCAGTGCCGCCGCGGCCAGCGGGAACAGCAGCAGCGTCTCCAGCGACAGCCCTTCCAGCGCACCCAGCGCGCCAGTCTTGCGCAGCAGGCCATAGCCGCCGAAACTGGCCGCCAGCCCCAGCGCGATCCACGGCAGCTGGCCTGCCGCCACCGTCAGCCAGGCCACCCCGGCGGCGGCTACCGCGATCGACAGCCATTGCACCCGGCGCAGCCGCTCGTGCAGGAACACCACGCCCAGCAGCACGCTGAACAGCGGGTTGATGAAGTAGCCCAGGCTGGCATCGACCACGCGGTTGGCCGACACCGCCCAGATGTAGAGGAACCAGTTGGCGCACAGCAGCGCCGCGCTGGCGCCGAACGACAGCAGCAGGCGCCGGTCCCTGAGCACCCGGCCCAGCCACGCCCACTGGTGCCGCCAGGTCAGGATCAGGCCGAGGAATACCAGCGACCACACCATCCGGTGCAGCAGGATCTCCAGCGGTGCAATGCCGGGCAGCGATTTGATATAGAGCGGGAGCAGCCCCCAGATGACGTAGGCCAGGAGGGCGTAGAGAATGCCGAGTTGCATAGGGATTTCCGGTAGATGCCGGCGATTCTACCGGCGCCGCGCGATCCCCGCCCGACGGGCGCCCGCCTGCCGTGGCCAACAAAAAACCCCATGCTCCCGAGGGAACATGGGGTTTGCGGCAGGCCCCGGGGCAGTGTGCCGCTTACAGCTTGCGCGCGAAGCTGAACTGGGCGAAGCCCTGTTCGGCCACGTTGAACCAGGCGGCCTGGTTGTTGCGGAACACGCGCCAGTCGTCGTAGATCTTCTTGAACGACGGGTTCTTGGCGGTTTCGTCGGCGTAGGATTCCTGGGTCGCCTTGAAGCAGGCCTCCATGATCTCCTTGGAGAACGGGCGCAGCTTGACGCCGTTTTCCAGCAGGCGCGCCAGCGCCTGCGGGTTGACCGTGTCGTACTTGGCCATCATGTTGGTGTGCGCCTCGATGGTGGCGGTTTCCAGCGCGCGCTTGTACAGCGCCGGCAGCTTCTCGTACTCGGTGGCCGAGGCGTAGAACGACAGCTGGGCGCTGCCTTCCCACCAGCCCGGGTAGTAGTAGTACGGCGCCACCTTGTAGAAGCCCAGCTTCTCGTCATCGTACGGGCCCACCCACTCGGCCGCGTCGATGGTGCCCTTTTCCAGCGCCGGGTAGATGTCGCCGCCGGCGATCTGCTGCGGCACCACGCCCAGGCGCGACAGCACCACGCCGGCAAAGCCGGCGATGCGGTACTTCAGGCCCTGCAGGTCGGCCACGGTCTTGATTTCCTTGCGGAACCAGCCGCCCATCTGTGCATTGGTGTTGCCGCCCAGGAAGTTGACGACGTTGTATTCCTTGAAGAACTCGCGCATCAGCTTCATGCCGTTGCCCTGCATCATCCAGGCGTTCTGCTGGCGTGCGGTCAGGCCGAACGGGATGGTGGTGTCAAAGCACAGCGTCGGGTTCTTGCCGAAGTAGTAGTAGCCGGCGGTGTGGCCGATCTGCACGGTGTTGTTCTGCACCGCGTCCAGCACCTGCAGGCCCGGCACGATTTCACCGGCGGCAAACACCTTGATGTTGAACTTGCCGTCGGTCAGTTCCTTGACGCGGGCCGACAGCAGCTCGGCACCGCCGTAGATGGTGTCGAGCGACTTGGGGAAGCTCGAGGCCAGGCGCCATTCCACGGCCGGGTTGCTGCCGACCACGGCCGGCGCTGCCGGGCCGCTGGCGGCGGCAGGTGCTGCCTTCTCTTCACCCTTGCCGCACGCGGCCAGTGCCCCCGTGGCGGCCACGGCCGACGCTTTCAACAGAAAGGAACGACGTTCCATCTCCACTTCTCCTCTTATAGATATTGATTCGGATGCAGGCTCGCGGCTTGCATGATGCCGCGCGCCGGACCGTGACGCGCCAGCCGCCGGGGTACAGCGGCTTGCGCAACGCTGTGCCTGTTGCGAACGGGCACGGCGGCGTGCCCTGCATGCCTGGCGCCGGTCGCGGGCCACGGCAAAGGGCTGTCTTACCCGAAAGACAAGCCAGCCGATTATAGCGGTGGCTCTTTCGCCACGGGGTATCGCGCAAGTGCGGGTTTTCGCTAGTCAATCGCGCCATATCCCGGGGTTTTTCGCATTGTGAGACGGCGCACAGTGTGATGGATTTTGTAACCCGGCTTGCGGTCAAATGGGTCGGCTGATAAAAAACAGTCCCGCCTCCGGAGCCCTTGCCTGCTCCGGCCATCGTTGTTGCTTGACTGAATTGCTGTCCGAATTGCCGCCAGTCTCCCGTCGAATTCCCGCCATCCCGCTTTGTCCCGGCCCTGCCGGACGCGGTGGCCTGCCCCTGCGCCGCCTCGGTTTTGCCGTGCTGGCCGCGTGGGGCCTGGTCGCGTGCGCGCAGACCGGGGATGCGACGACCAGCGCGACCACCCCGCCGCCCCGCATCGAACCGCGCCCGGCGGTGCCGCCGGTGGTGACCGCTGGTTCGGCGCAAGCCGCCGGGCCTGCCACGCCGGCCACGGCAAGCACGGAGGATCCGCTGGCGGCGCTGATCGCCGGCGAAGCGGCACCTGCGGCCAGCGTGACCGTGCCAGCGGCACCGGCGCCAGGCACCACGGGCGAGCCGGCTGCCCAGCCCGGCGTGCAGCCTGACGGCAGCGCGCCGGCAACCCTGGCCGGCACCAGCCCCGCTGCCGACCCGAGCTTCGTCGGACCGCCTGAACTGCCACCCCAGCCGCCGCCGCCACTGGTGCTGTTCCCGCCCCGGCTCGGCCAGTTCCAGGCCGAGGCGCCCGCCGAGCCGGCGGACAGCACCACCGGTGGCACACCGCCGGACGCCCCGCCGGTACTGCACTCGCAGCTGCCCGCCGACGACCCCGCCGGGGATTCCGTGTGGCGCCTCGGCTACAGCGGCCGCGCCGCGGCCGAGGAACGCCCGGCCACCATGCGCGCCTGCCCCGGCGGCGCGCTTTCCACCGGTATCGGCAACGGGCTGGCCTGCCGCAGCGCCGGCGAGGTCAAGATCCGCGAATCGGTGCTGGACCTGGATGGCGGCGCGCAGGTGATGCTGATCGCGCAGGCGCGCGGCACCGACGCCACCACGGTCAATGGCCGCCCCGCGGCGATCGATCCCTACGCCCTGGTGCCGCAGTTCTATACCGCCGTCAGCGGCCTGGCGGTGCTGGACGGCGCCACCATGTGGGCCGGCCGGCGCGACAATGCGCCGTTCCTGCTGTCGTCCGGCCTGCTGCCGCCCAATTCCACGGCGATGCGCTTCGGCGTCGACAACGCCAAGGTGATCGGCGATATCGGCCTGAGCTACCAGTACACCGCGCGCGCCGACCAGAACGGCCAGAACCTGCCCAGCTACCACTCGCTGCGCACCGCGCCCATCAATACCAACGAACAGGGTTCGATCCAGCTCGGCTTCACGCGGGTGGAGGCGCAGCCGCTGGTGGAAGACCCCGGCGGTGCATGGTGGGCGTCTGCGTTGCACGAGCAGAAGGGCGTGCTGTTCGGCACCAACCGGCTCGGGGTGCAGTTCGGATCGGGATCGCGCACCGCCATGACCGGCTACACCGGAATGGGACCGGCGCTGTCGCGCACGCGCGTGGCGGAATCGATGGAATGGAAGGGCCGTTCAGGGCTGAGCGGCGCGGTGGAGCAAAGCCTGCAGTTCGACCGGTCGCCGGTCGGCACGCTGCAGTGGACCACCACGCGCTTGCGTCCTGCCTACGTTGCCAGCAACCAGTTCCGCCTGAACTTCGAGGTCTCGCACGACCAGATCTCGTCCGGCTTCGGCGTCAGCGGCCAGCGCACCGCGCTGACCGTGGCGCCCACGCTGACGCTGGGCAAGTCGGCCGGCAATGCCAACCTGCGCGCCTTCTACACCTATAGCCGTGCCAGCGACGTCGACGGCATCGGCTACACCGCGCCGGCCGACGCGTGGGCCTCGCAGGCGAGCGGCTCGATCTTCGGCGTGCAGCTCAATCGGCGCTGGTAGGGGCGCTGGCGGGCGCAGGGCGCCAGTCGGCCTGCGCCGTGGCGGCCGCAGCGGGTTTGCGGCACAGCCAGTGGAACAGCAGCGTGGCTGCCAGCCCGCCGCCGATCTGGGCCAGCACGAAGCCCGGCACGTCCTGCGGCCGGATCCCGGTAAAGGTATCGGTCAGCGCGCAGGCGATGGTCAGTGCCGGGTTGGCAAACGAGGTCGACGACGTGAACCAGTAGCCCGCGGTGATATAGCCTGCCACCACGAACGGCACCAGCTGCGGCCGGCTGCGCAGCGTGCCGATGCCCACGCCGACCAGGCCGAAGGTGGCCACGCACTCGCTCCACCACATCGCCGCGCCGGTGCGGCTCTGCGCCGACCAGGCCAGCGCCGGCTCGCCGAACATCGCATGGGCGGCCAGCACGCCGCAGACGCCGCCCGCCACCTGCACCATCACATAGCGCAGCGCATCGCGCGGCGGCAGCGTGCCCTGCAGCAGCGCCGACAGGCTCACCACGGGGTTGAAATGCCCGCCCGAGACCGGGCCCAGCGACACCAGCAAGGCCACCAGCCCAGCCCCGGTGGCCAGCGAATTGGCCAGCAACGCCAGTGCGGTGTCGCCTGCGGCGAGGCGCTCGGCACGGATGCCGGAGCCCACCACGATCGCCACCAGCAGCGCCGTGCCCAGGCCTTCGGCCACCAGGCGGCGTGCGAGCGTACTCATCGCTGCGCTCCGTTGACGGCGCGCGGCAGCGATAAAGCGGAGCAACGAACGGGATACGAGAGCGGCCGCGAGGTCGCGGCAAAGGCAGTAAGGAAAACGTGCAGCGGCAAGATGGACAACGTCGCCTGAGACGACGCCTCGAACGGTGGCGGTTCAGTAGCAAGCCCGCGCGCACGCGGTGAGCGCGGACGCGACAGTGTTCCGCTCGCGCATGGAGCGCGTCAATGCGTGGCCGCTTTGTTGTGTGCAGACGCGCGGTATCGAATCGCCGCCCTGGCCGCGGGCCGTTACCGGTTGCTGGCCGCCAGCCGCAGGCCGAAGCCGACCAGCGCGATCCCGGCCAGTCGCGTTGCCAGCGTGCGCGCGAACGGCAGCGCCCGCAGCCGGCTGGCCACTGCGTTGCCCGCCAGCACCAGCGCTGCCTGGTAGGCAAGGCTGAGCACCGTGACGTGGGCCATCATCGCCGCCAGCGTGGCCGGCGACGCATCCGGGCGCAGGAACAGCGGGAAGAACGCGACGAAGAACAGCACCACCTTGGGGTTGGTCAGGCTCACCGTGAAGCCCTGGCGCAGGTATACGCGCGCGGACTTGCGCGGCTCGGGCGCGCCGGCGTCCGTGGCAAAGCGCGTACGCAGCAGCTGCACACCCATCCAGCACAGGTACGCGGCACCGAACCATTGCAAGCCGTGGAACAAAAGCGGATTGGCCTGCATCACCGCCGCCAGTCCCGCCACCGCGGCGAGCATGTACACGAGGTCGCCCAGCAGCGTGCCGCAGAGCGCTCCCATGCCGGCCGCCACGCCATTGCGCGCGGTGGCGTTGAGAATGGCGATCGTGCCCGGCCCGGGGATCAGCTGGAACACCAGGATGGCGAGCACGAAGCTGGTGTAGTTCTGGATGTCGAACATGGCGGCCTGGCAGTGTTGGATGCGAGCGCGGGATGCTTCGCTGCCGCCATGTTAGTGCAGCCTGGCTTATCGCGACAAAGGGAATGGCTTCACCGCCGCAAGGCGCCTCAGCGCAGCAGGAACGCGATGTCCTCGACGCGGATCTGTGCCACCGGAATGCCCTTGCGGCGCTGGAACAGGATGTGCTGCTGCACGCGGCTGCGCTGCTCGGCAAAGGCCGCGGGATCGATCGGCGCGCCCAGGCGCATGTAGTGCTGCACCAGCAGCTTGTAGGCGCGGTGGCGCACCTGCATGGCCTCAGTCTCTGCGCGCAGCCGCCGGATCTCTGCCGGGCTGCGGTCGATTGCCTGGTGCAGCTCTTCGACCGTGCGCGCATGCAGCTCGCGGTAGACGTCGCGCTCGGCCTCCATCTGGTGCAGCTCGTCGCGCAGCGCGCGGATCTTGTGCTGCAGCTTCAGCGTTTGCGAGACCGCCTGCTGCACCCGCCCCGCCGCTCCCAGCGCGTGGCTGGCCGCGGCCATGGTGCTCTTCCACAACCCGCGCTCGTCGCCCGCAGTCTGCGGCGGCCAGCGGTTGTTTGTCCCGATCAACGTATCCATCAGACCCCCCGGTAAGAAAGTAAGCCCTGGACCGGATGTCCGCGTTATGGGTGCGGCTTGGCCGGCTCGGTCCGCGCCGCCGGGCGGCAGCGCATCAGGGCATCGTAGAGATACATAGATCGGCTGCCAAGTAGAAGATATTTACTTCTGGGTTGGCTGTTGCGCGTTGCTGGCGTTGAGCCGGGATGTGTACGCCGTTGCGGCGACAGGACGGGGACGTGAGTCCGGATGCGTTTATGACACTGCGCCCCAATGCAAAAAGCCCGGCTGCGGGAGCCGGGCTTTTCTTGTTCTGGTGGCCTGGGACGGAATCGAACCGCCGACACAAGGATTTTCAATCCTCTGCTCTACCGACTGAGCTACCGGGCCAAAGAAGCGAAACTATAACTGGACTTTTTTGGTCAGTCAAGCGTCATGTGCGTCACAGCCTCATTGCTCGGCCGGCTCGGGCTTGTTGCGGCCCAGTTCGACGCCGAGCTGCTTGAGCTTGCGGTACAGGTGGGTGCGCTCCAGCCCGGTCTTCTCGGCCACGCGGGTCATGCTGCCGTGTTCGCGCAGCAGGTGGTATTCGAAGTAGGCGCGCTCGAACAGGTCGCGCGCTTCGCGCAGCGGCATGTCGAAGGAGAACTGCATCTCGGCCTCGGGCACGCGCGCGGGGCTGCCGTTGGCGGCGGCCTCGGCGGTGGCCTCGGGCACGATCTCTGACGAACCGGGTTCGGCAGACGGTGCCGTGGCGGGCGCGGCGGTGGTGGCCGAGCTGCTGCGCGGGCGTTCGATGCCGCGGGCCAGGCCCTGCTCGACCGCGGACAGCAGCTTCTGCAGTGCGATCGGCTTCTCAAGGAAATTGAGCGCGCCGATCTTGGTCGCCTCGACCGCCGTATCGATGGTGGCGTGGCCCGACATCATGATGACGGGCATCGTCAGCTGTCCCTGCGCGGACCATTCCTTGAGCAGGGTCACGCCATCGGTATCGGGCATCCAGATATCGAGCAGCACGAGGTCGGGCGTACCCGCTGCGCGGTATTCGCGCGCTTGCAGCGCGTTCTCCGCGAGTTCAACCACGTGGCCTTCGTCGCTGAGGATCTCCGAGAGCAGCTCCCGGATTCCCATTTCGTCATCGACTACGAGGATCGTTGCCATACTTCCCCTCTTAACCCCACCGCAGCGTTCCGGGACCGGACGCCATTGTTGACTATGTCAGTTTAACGAACAGGATCGAGATCTGTGCACCGACGATCTCCGCACCTTCCATGCGATTGCGCATCTCGATTCGCGCGCCGTGTTCGTCAATGATCTTCTTTACCATCGCGAGCCCCAGGCCCGTGCCCTTGGCTTTCGTGGTCACGTAGGGCTCGAACGCACGGCTCAGGATTCGTGGCGCAAAACCGGGACCATTGTCCGCAATGGTGAGCTTGACGGCCTGCCGGTTTTCGCCGGCAGAATCTTTGTATTCTACAGTCTCGGTGTTCAGAGTGATATGGGGCGCCGCCCTACCGGCCGCGACGTTCTCGGTGGCGGCATCCTGTGCGTTCTGCAGCAGGTTGTGGATGACCTGGCGCAACTGCGTCGGATCGCCCTTGATCTCGGGCAGCGCGGTGCCCAGCGTCGGATGAATCACCGGATGCTCGTGCACTGCGGGATCATCGATGCCATACAGGTGCAGCACTTCCGCCACCAGGCTGTTGAGCTGCAGCGACTGCAGCACCGCGGGCGGTGTGCGCGCGTAGTCGCGGAAGTCATCGACCATGCGCTTCATCGCGGCCACCTGGTTGACGATGGTGGCGGCGCCACGCTTGAGCACATCGGCGTCGGTGCCTTCGAGCTTGGGCGAGAGCTTCATCTGCAGGCGCTCGGCCGAGAGCTGGATCGGCGTCAGCGGGTTCTTGATCTCGTGCGCAAGGCGCCGTGCCACCTCGCCCCAGGCCACCGAGCGTTGAGCGGAAATCACATCGGAGATATCGTCGAAGACGATCACGTAGCCGGGCTCATCGCGCTCGCCGCCGGGCAGGCGTGCGCCGCGCACCAGCAGCGTAAGCGGCTGTTCCTCGCCCTGCGGCAGCTCGATCTGCTTCTGCCAGTGCTCGGCGCCGCCCAGCACCTCGCTGGTGTTCTGGTCCGAGAAGGCCTGGCGCACGATCTCGCCGAACGGCCCCATGCCAGGGATCTGCTCAACCGGCAGGCCCAGCACCGCGCCGAACGGCTGGCGGAAGATGCGCTCCGCGCCCGGATTGGCGGTAATCAGCACGAAGCGGCGGTCGAACACCAGCACGCCGGCGGTCAGGTTCTGCAGCACGCTTTCCAGGTAGGCCTTCGATTGCTCGAGCGCGGTGCGGTTCTCTTCCACCGCCAGCCGCGCCTCGGCCAGCTGGCGCGTCATCTGGTTGAACTGCTGCGTGAGCATGCCGAGCTCGTCGCGGCTTTTCAGTTCGCGCTTGGGCGAGAGGTCGCCCTCGGCCACTTCCTTGGTCCCCTGCAGCAGCATCAGCAGCGGCCGCGCCAATTGCCCGCCCAGCAGCAGCGCCAGCATCACCGCGATGAACACGGCCAGGAACAGCGTCAGCGTCAGCGTGCCGATATACATCTTGCGCAGGCCGGTGCGGCCCAGCGCCTTCTCCTGGTATTCCTGGTACGCGCGCTGGACCTCGTCGGCATTGCGCGCGAGCACCGCCGGCACCGGGTGCAGCACCTGCAGGTAACGCTCTTCGCGCACGGTCTCGCCGACCAGGCCGAAGCCGCTCGACGGCGATTCCTCCGGGCGGCGCTCGACGGACAGGCCGGAGCCGGCCCAGCGCGGCGGCTTGGCCAGCGCGCGCGGGGCGCTGCTGCCTGCCGCGTCATCCTGTGCCGTGGTCGGGCTGGCGCCCAGCGGAATGATCACGCGCAGCCGGTACAGGTGGCTGCTGTCGACGCGCTCGGGGCTCGGGCTGCCGTCGCCCGACGGGTCGGTGCCGCCCTCCACCGCCGCGTAGCCGCCGGCCAGCCGTGCCTGTTCGGCCAGCACGCCGGAAGGCAGGTCCGGCACCAGCGACGCGTAGTTGCTGGACGCCGTGGCCAGCACGCGGCCGCTGCCGGTGAAGATGGCGGCTTCCTGGACGCCATACTGCTCGCGCAGCCGGTTCAGCTGCAGCGAGGTGGCCACGCCGGAGGCGCCGGCGAGCTGCTCGGCCATCAGGCGTGCCTTGACCTGCAGGTCGGCGAGCGAGCTGTCGATGGTGGAGCGGCCCAGGTTCAGGCCGGCCTCGAGCGCGGTTTCCACGCGCACGTCGAACCAGGACTCGATGCTGCGCGAGACGAACTGCAGCGATACCAGGTAGATCAGCACGCCGGGCAGCACGCCCACCACGCCGAAGAACACGGCGAGCTTGGTCATCAGCCGCGTGCCGAACTTGCCGCGGCGATAGCGCAGCCACAGCGTCAGCGCCAGCGCACCCACGATCAGCACCAGCAGGGCGCCGATCACCAGGTTCACCTTGAACAGCAGCGTGAAATAGCGATCGAAGAATTCGGTGTTGGCCGATGCGCCGGCCAGCAGGCCCACCAGCACCAGTGCCAGGAAGACGATGATCCCGGCCACGACGCGGTACAGCACGCGCCGGAACCGGCTGTCCCACAGCGAGTTGTTCATGGCTGGCTCGAGGCGGGCTGCAGCAGCAGTGCGGGCGACAGTCCGTACGACACCGTCTGCATGGTCAGGCCGCGTGAGTCAATGGCAGCGGCAGGCGCCGACGCAGGCGCGGGTACGGCGGGCGAGGCCGGCAGCGCCGGCGATGCGGGCCCTGGGGCCGGCGCGGGCGGCGGCGGCGCTGCGGGCGGCGGGGGTGGCGGCGCTGCGTTCAGGTCCGTCGGCACCGTATAGGCGAAGCGCCGCCAGTCGGAGGCCAGGTTCCATTCACGCGTGTTGACGGCGTTGATCTGGAACGGCTTGGGCAGTTGCGACAGGTCCAGCCGCATGCGCACTTCCGCGTGGTAGGTCTCGCCCGGCTTGACCACATTGCGCTCGAACACGCGCCAGCCGCGCACGCGCTGGATGAACTGCAGCGCGCCCTTCAGGCGCGTGAACGGCAGCTGCAGGCCGCCGGTGGAGACACGGTACTGGCGCGTCAGCGGCTGGTACGACAGGCGCACGCTGCGGGTGGTGTTGACCGGCTTGTCGTCGAACCAGTACCAGCGCGAGCGCGAGAGCTGGAAGTCGACCGCGAAATAGAGGGAGATGCCCTTGTGCAACGCGTCTTCCAGCGCGGGCGGCAGGTCGAAGTCGAAGCTGGCGGCGAGCTCGAAGCCGCCGTCCTGGAACTCGATGCGCGCCTCGGTGGCCTCGATGACCTGCGCGCGCGCGACGGGCGGCAGCCACAGTAGCGAGGCGAGCGCCAGCACCAGTGCCAGCCACCACTGCGCCAGCAGGCCACGCCTGCCCGCGCTGCCGGGGCGCAGATGCAGGCACGCCCGGTCCGCGGCAGCGTCCACGTTCGTGTCCACCATGACGCGGAAGTCTGACAGGCGCGGCGTGCTCAGCATCGGATCAGATCAGGCGCGTTTCTGGAAGCGGGCGTAGAAGAAGCCATCGTGATCCGACGGCAGGCTGGTGCCGGCAGTGGCGTCCTTTTCGCCATTGGCGCCGGCGGCTTGCGTGGCATGGGTGCCGGGCAGCAGCTGCCCCGGCGCCTGCAATCGTATCGCATCTGCCAGCTGTGCACCAAACCAGCGCGCCTGCTCCTCGCCTTCCGTTGGGAAAATAGAACAGGTGACATAGACCAGGATGCCGCCCGGTTTGAGCAGCGGCCACAGTTGCGAGACGATGCGGCGCTGCTCGGTGATGAGCTTGGCAATATCGGTCTCACGGCGCAGCCAGCGGATATCGGGATGGCGCCGCACAATGCCCGAAGCCGAGCACGGCACGTCGGCCAGGATGCGGTCAAAGGGCTGGCCGTCCCACCAGTCGGCGGGCCGGCTGGCATCGCCGACCACGATCCGCGCTTGCTTGCCCAGGCGCGCCAGGTTCTCGGCGATGCGGGTGGTGCGCTGCGGGTCGCTTTCCACCGCGGTGACTTCAATATCGGCCAGTTCCAGCAGGTGCCCGGTCTTGCCGCCGGGCGCCGCGCAGGCATCCAGCACGCGCATGCCGTCGGCCACCTCGAGCAGCGGAGCGGCCAGCTGCGCGCCGGCATCCTGCACCGAGACCACGCCTTCGGCAAAGCCCGGCAACTGCGTCACCGGCACCGCGCGCACCAGGCGCACGGCCTGCGGGCCGACCACATGGCCAGCCAGGCCGGCGTTGGCAAGATCGGTCTGGTACTGCTGCACGGACACGCGCGCGGTGTTGACGCGCACCGTCATCGGCGGGCGCACATTGGCGCTGGCGGCCAGGGCCATCCACTGGTCCGGGTAGGCCTCGCGCAGCATGCGCAGCCACCACGGCGGCAGGTTCCAGCGCGCCTGCTCGTCGCGGTTGACCTCGGCCAGCAGCGCCTTGCGTTCGCGCAGGAAACGGCGCAGCACCGCGTTGACCAGGCCGCGCGCATGCGCAGTCTTGGGTTCGGAGGCGGCGGCGCTGACTGCCTGGTCGACCACGGTGAAGGTGCTGTAGCCCGGGCGGCCGGCGTCCGCGCCGTCCTGCTTGTCGCGCGGGCCCGGTGCGTGCTCCAGCAGCAGCGCCAGCGCCACCGCCAGCAGCGAATCGACCTGCGCGCCCGGCGGGCGCGTGACCAGCTTTGTCACCAGTGCGCGTGCCGTGCCGAACTGGCGCATGGTGCGATAGGCGATGTCCTGCAGCGCGCCGCGCGTGGCGGCATCCTGCACGCGGTCCAGCCGCAGTTGCGCGGCGGCGTCCTCGATCGCCTGGGGCAAGGCTGTGCCTTCGCTGACGGCGCGCACCGCGGCGGCGGCGCCAAGCATCTGGAAGGCAAGCGAATCGGGAGGCAGGCGCATATCGGTCAGGCGGCGGATCAGGCGTTGGAATCGGGAAGCAGGCCGGCGCGGGCACAAAAAAAAGCCCGCCGGTCCATGCGGAACAGCGGGCAGTTTACCCTGTGCGGGGGCCCTGCCCCGGATTTCCGGCCGCTCAGGCGGGATAGGTGCCGGTCTGGGCCATCTGCATCAGGCGCGCGATGCGCTCCTCGGTGGCCGGGTGGGTCGAGAACAAATTGGCGATGGCGCCGCCCGAGAGCGGGTTCATGATCATCATCTGCGCCGTGGCCGGGTGTTCTTCGGCCGCCTGGAACGGGATGCCCTGGGCGTAGCGGTGGATCTTGTCCAGTGCGCTGGCCAGTGCCTGCGGGTCGCCGCTGATCTCGGCGCCGCCGCGGTCGGCTTCGAATTCACGTGCGCGCGAGATTGCCATCTGGATCAGCGATGCCGCCAGCGGGGCCAGGATTGCCACGGCAATGCTGGCGATCGGGTTGCTGCGGTTGCCGTTCTCGTCGCGGCCGCCGAAGAACATTGCCATATTGGCCAGCGCCGAGATCGCACCGGCCATGGTGGCGGCGATGGTCGAGGTCAGGATGTCGCGGTGGCGCACGTGCGCCAGCTCATGTGCCATCACGCCGCGCAGTTCGCGCTCGGACAGCACCCGCAGGATGCCGGTGGTGGCCGCCACCGCGGCGTGCTCCGGGTTGCGGCCGGTGGCAAAGGCGTTGGGCGCGTCTTCGTTGATCAGGTACACGCGCGGCATCGGCAGGCCGGCGCGCTGCGCCAGGTCCTGCACCATGCCGTAGAACTGCGGCGCGCTGCCGGCGTCGACTTCCTGCGCGTTGTACATGCGCAGGACCATCTTGTCCGAGAACCAGTAGGAGAAGAAGTTCATGCCCAGCGCAAGCAGCAGCGCCATCATCATGCCGCTGCGCCCGCCGATCATGCCGCCGATGACGATGAACAGCGCCGTGATGGCCGCCATCAGCATGAAGGTCTTGACCCAGTTGAACATTGCGGTGATCTCCGTGTAATCGTGAGTCGCGTCCCGGGGGAAAGCGGACGCGATGACCGTTAGATAGGGGGCGATACCCGAAAATTCAACGGCTGTTCAACGGCTGTTCAACGGTTTCAGGGGGGAGCCGTGGCCGCTTGCGCCGGCCGGGGCGGTGCCGCCGGCACTTATGCCGCCATGTGCGGCCAAGGCCCGTCCGATCATGCCTGCGCGGCGCCGTTGCCGGGTACCGCGCAGCGCGTGCCCGGCGGCAGCGGCAGGGCCTGCAGGAACTGCTGCGCCGGCTGGCGGCGCCCGCCCGGCTTCTGCAGCTCGGTGACCTGCAGTGCGCTGCCCTCGCCGCAGGCGATGATGATGCCGGCGGCGTCGGCCGCCAGCACCGTGCCGGGCGGATGCGGCAGGCTGCTGGCGGCGGCCAGCGGCACGGCCTGCCAGCACTTGATCACGGTATCGCCGACCTGCACCGTCGCGCCCGGGAAGGGGTTGAACGCGCGCACCTGGTTGGCCAGCGCCGCGGCCGGGCGGCGCAGGTCCAGCGGGGCCTCGTCCTTGGCGATCTTCTCGGCGTAGGTGACGCCTTCGGCCGGCTGCGGCGTGGCGGCCAGCGCGCGGCCGGCGGCCAGCTCCTGCAGCGCTGCCACGGTCATGCGCGCGCCCAGCGCGGCCAGCGTGTCGTGCAGCGTGCCGGTGGTGTCGTCCGGGCCGATCGGCACGGCCTCGCGCGTGAGCATGTCGCCGGTGTCCAGGCCTTCGTCCATCTGCATCAGCGTGATGCCGGTCTCGGCATCGCCCGCCTCGATGGCGCGGTGGATCGGCGCCGCGCCGCGCCAGCGCGGCAGCAGCGAGCCGTGGATATTCAGGCAGCCCAGGCGCGGCAGGGCCAGCACCTCGGCCGGCAGGATCAGGCCGTAGGCGGCCACCACCATCACGTCGGGGGCGGTGCCGGCGAGCGCGTCGATGGCCGCGGCGGCGTCTTCCGGGTACTTGCCCTGGCGGCGCAGCGAGCGCGGCTGCAGCACCGGCCCAAGGCCGCTGGCGGCGGCGAACTGCTTCACCGGGCTGGCCTGCAGCTGCAGGCCGCGGCCGGCGGGGCGGTCAGGCTGCGTCAGCACCGCCACGACGGGAAAACCGGCGGCGTGGATGGCTTCCAGCGCGACGCGCGCGAACTCGGGCGTGCCGGCAAAGGCGACACGCAGGGGTCTGGCTTGGGACATGGCAGGTTCCGTGGCCTGAAACAGGACCGGCCGCTATCGCGGCCGGTTCTTTTGTTCTTCGGAAGTCATAAAGATAACAGACCCCGCGCGGGTGCCGCGCGCTGGCGGCGGGATTCCGGGCGGGCTGTTACATCTTTGTGGAAGGGCGCCGCTTACATGCGGGTGCGCTCGCGCTTCTGCAGCTTGCTCTTGATGCGGTTGAGCTTGAGCGGCGACAGGTATTCGACAAAGACCTTGCCGCGCAGGTGATCGATCTCATGCTGGATGCAGACAGCGAGCAGGTCGTCGGCCTCGAGCTCGAAGCTCTCGCCCTTCTCGTTGAGCGCGCGCACGCGCACCCGGTCGGGGCGCTCGACGCGGTCATAGACCTCGGGCACCGACAGGCAGCCCTCTTCCCAGACCTTGCGGTTGTCGCTGGCCCAGACGATCTCCGGGTTGATAAAGACCTGGAGCTGGTCGCGCGTTTCCGAGACGTCGATCACCACCACCTGCTCATGCACGTTGACCTGCGTGGCGGCCAGCCCGATGCCGGGCGCTTCGTACATGGTTTCAGCCATGTCCTTCACCAGCTGGCGGATGCGGTCGTCCACTGCCGCAACGGGTTTGGCAACGGTGTGCAGACGGGGATCGGGGTAGGTCAGGATATCGAGTTTTGCCATGATGCTCAGGCGCAACGCCGGCGGCTGCCGGCAACCGGGCCGCGTTGCGGCGGCGGGTGTTTACATGCAGAATCGGGGCGCAAGTACAAAAATTCAAGGCGCGCCGAAACAGGCACGCTCTCCCGGGTCAATCCGGCCGAACCACCGGCCGGTCAGGAAAATGCGCGATCTTACCAAAGAACACCAGGCGGCGTCGGGCCGCAGGCTGCACGCGTTCATCCCTAAGCTTGCCTATGCGTTGTTGAGTGCCGCCGGCTTCACTGCCGCGGCCACGCTTCCGGCCCTGGCCGCGGACCTCACGGTCACGCCGGCACAGCAGGCCGAAGCCCAGCGCACGGCCCAACAGGGCATCCCCGTTTCAGACCTGGCTGCCAATGCGCCGTCGCAGTACACCGTGCGCACGGGGGACACGCTGTGGGGGATCTCGGGCCGCTTCCTGCGCCAGCCATGGCGCTGGCCTGAGCTATGGGGCATGAACCAGCAACAGATCCGCAACCCGCACCTGATCTATCCGGGACAGATCCTGTACCTGATCCAGCGCGACGGCCGCGCCTGGCTATCGACCACGCCCGCCGGCAGCGGCACGGTGCGCCTGTCGCCGCAGATACGCGGCAACGCCGCCGACGGCGCCGCCATCCTGAGCATCGCGTCCTCCGATATCGAGCCCTTCCTGATCCGCCCGCTGGTGGTCGACCAGGATACGCTGGCCACCTCGGCGCGCATCGTCGCCGTGTCCGAGTCGCGCGTCATCCTTGGCCGCGACGACACCGGCTATGCGCGCGGCATCCCCGCCGACGCGCCGCAAGGCAGCGACTGGCAGGCCTACCGCCCGGTCACCCCGGTGCGCGACCCCGTCTCCAACGCCGTGCTCGGCTACGAGGCCGAATACGAAGGCAACGTGCGCCTGGCGCGCGGTGCGCAGGGCCCGGATGCGGTCTCGACCATGCAGGTCACGCAGGCCAGGCAGGAAATGGGCGTGGGCACGCTGCTGATGCCGCAGCCCGCGCGCGAAGCGGCGCGCTATGTGCCGCACGCGCCCGATACGCAGCTCGACGGCCGCGTGGCCAAGGTCTATGGCGGGGTCGAGTTCGGCGGCGCCAAGCAGGTGGTGGTGCTCAACCTCGGCAGCCAGGCCGGGGTTGAGCCCGGGCATGTGCTCGCGCTGTCGCGCACCGGCGAGACCGTCGCCGACAAGACCGACAGCAACCGCGCCATCCGCCTGCCTGATGAGCGCTACGGCCTGGCCTTTGTCTTCCGCGTGTTCCCGGGGGTGTCGTATGCGCTGGTCACCGACGCCTCCAACGTGATCGCGGTCGGCGACCGGGCGACCTCGCCGCGCTGAGCCGGCCTTGGCGACATCGCAGGCGGCCCCGGCGGCCGCCGCTTCCCTTTGCCATGCCGGCGCTGCCCGGCAGCTCACCACGCGCGATCCCGACGAGCTGAAGGCGTGGCTGCAGCTCGCCTGCGCGCCCGGCGTCGGCCCGGTCACGGTGCGCCTGCTGCTGACCGCATTCGGGTTGCCGCAGCAGATCCTGGCGCAGAGCGTGGCAGCGCTGTCGTCCGTCGTCCCCAAGAAACACGCCCGCGCGGTGCTGGCCAGGCCCGGCACCGGGCTGCCGGCACTGGTCGAACGCACCCTTGCCTGGCTCGGCACGCCCGGCAACCACTTGGTCACGTTTGGCGACGACGCCTACCCTGCCCGCCTGTTCGACCTGCCCGACCCGCCGCCGCTGCTATATATCAAGGGCGATCCCGCGCTGCTGGCGCGTCCTGCGGTGGCCATCGTCGGCGCGCGCGGCGCCACCGAGCAGGGCAAGCGCGATGCGCAGGCGTTTGGGCGGGCGCTGTCCGAGTCGGGGCTGGCGGTGGTCTCGGGGCTGGCGCTGGGCGTCGATGCCGCCGCCCATGCCGGCGGGCTGCTGGGTTGCGGCGGTACCGTCGCTGTTACGGGTACGGGGGCCGACCGGGTCTATCCGGCCGAGAACCTGGCGCTGGCGCACGAAGTGGCCGCGCGCGGCGCCATCGTTACCGAATTCCCGCTCGGCATGCAGGGCCTGCCTGCCAACTTCCCGCGCCGCAACCGCATCATCGCCGCGCTGGCGCGCGGGGTGCTGGTGGTGGAGGCCGCGGCGCGCTCGGGCTCGCTGATCACCGCACGGCTGGCGGCCGACCTGGGGCGCGAGGTATTTGCGGTGCCGGGCTCGATCCACGCGCCGCTGTCAGCAGGCTGCCACCTGCTGATCCGCCAGGGCGCGAAGCTGGTGGAGCGCGTGGAGGATGTGCTGGAAGAGATCAACCTGCTGCCGGCACCTGCCCGCCCCGCTGCCGCGCGCGTTCCCGCATCCGTATCGGAGCAACCAGATCTTTCTGACTTTGCCGGCCACGCCGACCCCCTGCTGGCCGCTCTCGGCTACGATCCGGTTACGCTGGATGCGCTGTGCGAGCGCAGCGGCCAGCCGCCGGAAGCCGCCGCGGCGCGCCTGCTGGAACTGGAACTGGCCGGGCACGCCGAGCGTCTACCGGGAAACCTGTTCCGGCGGCTTGGGTGAGCTGCAGCGCAATACCGATACAATCGCCGGCAGCCCGCGTGCCGCGGGCGCCTCATGTTTCCGATGCCATGACCGTTTACTTTCCAGAACGTGACGCAGGCGCCATTGCCGGGTGCCTGGCAGCGCGGCCGCAGGGCCGCCTGGTGGCCTGCCTGTGCGCGCAGTGGTGCGGCACGTGCCGGGACTACCTGGCGGCGCTGACCGCGCTGGCCTCGCGCCATCCGGAGGATTGCTTCGTCTGGATCGACATCGAGACGCACGCGGATGCGCTTGGCGATATCGATATTGAGAATTTCCCGACGCTGCTGGTGCAGCCTGCGTCGGGCGGCACGCCCCAGTTCTATGGCACCCTGCTGCCGCACATCGAGGTGCTGGAACGCATGCTGAGCCGCGGTGCGGCGATGCCGGCGAGTGCCGAAGACGTGCCGCAGGTGCTGGACTGGTTGCTTGCCGGGGGGAGCAGCGCCGCCTAGGCGGCGACTGGGTCGGCGGCGGGGCTTGCTTGCACCGCCGTCGAAAGCGCGCTTATTATTGGCGCCTCATAGCCCCCCGGCGTTCTGATTACTTCGTTTGTAGTGCAATTCGCGGGTTGCCGGATGCAGCTCGCAAGGACCCTTCCCATGTCAAAAGCCCTCATCATCGCGGAAAAACCGTCGGTCGCGGCGGATATCGCCCGTGCCCTCGGGGGGTTTACCAAGCACGACGAGTATTTCGAGAGCGACGACTACGTGCTGTCCTCCGCCGTCGGCCACCTGGTCGAGATCGCCGCGCCGGACGAATACGAGGTCAAGCGCGGCAAGTGGAGCTTCGCCAACCTGCCGGTGATCCCGCCGCATTTCGACCTGCGCCCGATCGCCAAGACCGAGTCGCGCCTGAAGGTGCTGAACCGGCTGATCAAGCGCAAGGACGTCACCGCCCTGATCAACGCCTGTGACGCGGGGCGCGAAGGCGAGCTGATCTTCCGGCTGATCGCGCAACAGGCCAAGGCCAAGCAGCCGGTGCGCCGGCTGTGGCTGCAGTCGATGACGCAGCAGGCGATCCGCGATGGCTTCGCCAGCCTGCGCGAAGACGAAGACATGCTGCCGCTGGCCGACGCCGCGCGCTGCCGCTCCGAGGCCGACTGGCTGGTCGGCATCAACGGCACCCGCGCCATGACCGCCTTCAACAGCAAGGGCGGTGGCTTCTTCCTGACCACCGTGGGCCGCGTGCAGACGCCGACGCTGTCGATCGTGGTGGAGCGTGAAGAGAAGATCAAGCACTTCGTGCCGCGCGACTACTGGGAAGTGCGGGCCGAGTTCATCGCCGCCGCCGGCCTGTATGAAGGCCGCTGGTTCGACCCCAGGTTCAAGAAGAGCGAGTTCGATCCCGAGGCGCGCGAATCGCGCCTGTGGAGCGAGGCCGAGGCCAAGAGCATCGTCGCCGCCTGCCGCGACAAGACCGGCACGGTCACCGAGGAATCCAAGCCGTCGACGCAACAGTCGCCGGCGCTGTTCGACCTGACCACGCTGCAGCGCGAGGCCAACTCGCGCTTCGGCTTCTCGGCCAAGAACACGCTGGGCCTGGCGCAGGCCCTGTATGAAAAGCACAAGGTCCTGACCTACCCGCGTACCGATGCGCGCGCGCTGCCCGAGGACTACCTGGACACGGTCAAGCAGACCATGGACATGCTGGCCGACAGCTCGCCCAACTACCTGCCGCACGCCAAGAAGATCCTGGCCCAGGGCTGGGTCAAGCCGAACAAGAAGATCTTCGACAACAGCAAGATCAGCGACCACTTCGCCATCATCCCGACGCTGCAGGCGCCCAAGAACCTGTCCGAGCCGGAGCAGAAGCTGTACGACCTGGTGGTGCGCCGCTTCCTGGCGGTGTTCTTCCCGGCGGCCGAGTTCCAGGTCACCACCCGCATCACGGAAGTCGCCGGCCACCACTTCAAGACCGAAGGCAAGGTGCTGGTCAACCCGGGCTGGCTGGTGATCTACGGCCGCGAGGCGCAGGGCGACAAGGACGCCGCCAACCTGGTGCCGGTGGCCAAGGACGAGAAGGTCAAGACCGACAAGGTCGAGAGCGTCGGCCTGACCACCAAGCCGCCCGCGCGATACAACGAAGCCACGCTGCTGTCGGCGATGGAAGGCGCCGGCAAGCTGGTGGACGACGACGCGCTGCGCGAGGCCATGGCCGGCAAGGGCCTGGGCACGCCGGCGACGCGCGCGGCCATCATCGAAGGCCTGCTGACGGAAAAATACCTGGTGCGCGAAGGCCGCGAGCTGATCCCGACCGCCAAGGCGTTCCAGCTGATGACGCTGTTGCGCGGCCTGGGCGTGCTGGAACTGACGCAGGCCGAGCTGACCGGCGAATGGGAGCACAAGCTCTCGCAGATCGAACGCGGGCGCATGAAGCGCGACGAGTTCATGCTCGAGATCGCGCAGATGACGCAGCAGATCGTCAAGCGCGCCAAGGAATACGACAGCGACACCATCCCGGGCGACTACGCCACGCTGGACACGCCGTGCCCGCAATGCGGCGGACAGGTCAAGGAGAACTATCGCCGCTTTGCCTGCACCGCGTGCGAGTTCTCGATCAGCAAGATCCCGGGCGGGCGCCAGTTCGAGATCGAAGAGGTCGAAGAACTGCTGCTGAAGAAGGAAATCGGTCCGCTGCAGGGCTTCCGCAGCAAGATGGGCCGTCCGTTCGCCGCCATCCTCAAGCTGGGCAAGGACGACGAAGGCCATTACAAGATGGAATTCGACTTCGGCCAGAACGACGACGACAACGACGGCGAGCCGGTCGACTTCAGCGGCCAGGAGCCGGTGGGCACCTGCCCGAAGTGCGGCGGCTCGGTGTTCGAGCACGGCATGAAGTACGTCTGCGAGAACAGCACGACCAGCCCCAAGAGCTGCGACTTCACCACCGGCAAGATCATCCTGCAGCAGGAAATCAGCCGCGAGCAGATCGGCAAGCTGCTCACCGACGGCAAGACCGATCTGCTGACGGGGTTCAAGTCGTCGCGCACCGGCCGCAACTTCAAGGCCTTCCTGGTCAAGCAGCCGGACGGCAAGATCGGCTTCGAGTTCGAGGCGCGCGAGCCCAAGGCGGGCGCCAAGACGGCGGCGAAGACCACGGCCAAGGCGGCATCGAATGGCACGGCCGAGGCGGCGCCGGCAACCAAGACGGCAGCGAAGACCGCGGCCAAGACGCCAGCCGCCAAGGCTCCGGCCACCAAGGCACCGGCCAAGAAGGCGGCAGCCAAGAAGGCCCCCGCCAAGACCGCCGCGGCCAAGAAGTCGCGCGCGGCGGCCGCCGGCGAGTAAGCGTCAGCGCGTCACGGCAAAACGCCCGGCATCACCGGGCGTTTTGCTTTGGCTGGCTCGGCCGGGCAGCCGCTCAGGTGCGCACGGCTTGCGCGCCGTGGCTGGCGGCTGGCGCCGGCTGCGCTTCCTTGCCCCGTACCTGCCCTTCTTCGAGCAGGAAGTCGATAAAGGCGCGCACCTTGGTCGGCAAGAACTTGCGGCTCGGGTAGACCACGCTGACGTCGCGCCGCGGCAGCTGGTATTGCGGCAGCACATGCACCAGCTTGCCGGATTCGATATTGGGACGCGCCAGGTAGGACGACAGCATGGCCACGCCCATGTCGGCCAGCGCCGCCTGGTGGGCCAGTTCGGCATTGCTGCACAGCAGCCCGGGGCGGATCGGCACGGTCACCTCGCCTTCCGGGCCCAGCAGCGTCCATTCGTGCTCGGCGCTGGGCAGGCGCATGGCAATGCAGCGGTGGTGGCTGAGTTCATGGGCATGGCGGATCGGCGCGTGCGCCGCCACGTAGCCCGGCGACGCGCACAGGATCACCTCGGCCGACAGCAGCGGGCGCGCCACCAGGTGCGAGCCCAGGCCCAGGTCGGACAGCATCACGGCCACGTCGCGGCCTTCTTCGACGATATCGACATTGCGGTCCGACAGGATCACGTCGAACACCACGTCCGGATACAGCTGCTGGAAGCGCGCCAGCAATTCCGGCAGCAGGTGCAGGCCGAACATCACCGGGGTGACCAGCCGCAGCGTGCCTGACAGCGACTGGCTGCGCGCCGTGACCACGCTTTCGGCTTCTTCCACGTCTTCCAGGATCTGCTGGCAGCGCTGCAGGTAGGTTTCGCCGGCGTCGGTCAGCGACAGGCTGCGGGTGGTGCGGTTGAGCAGGCGCGTGCCCAGATGGCTC
This sequence comes from Cupriavidus sp. FW305-46, assembly GCF_058787075.1. NCBI lineage: Bacteria > Pseudomonadati > Pseudomonadota > Betaproteobacteria > Burkholderiales > Burkholderiaceae > Cupriavidus > Cupriavidus sp. FW305-46. The sequence continues at coordinate 6,254 of NZ_JBYSZI010000044.1, read as the reverse complement.
TCCAGGTCGGCCACGTAGCGCGTCACCACCGCGTTGGACATTTCCAACTGCTGCGCTGCACGCGCGAAGCTTCCCAGTTCCACCACCTTGGAAAACACACGCATCGATTGCAGGCGATCCATGACACAGTCTCCCGGTTCTGCGCTGAATTCTTACGTAATCAGCCTATTTTATTGTTCGAATCAAAACTAATCATTGTGGATCCTGATATTTATTGATATGAGGGAAATGCCTAATATCTAGCCATCGGATGCCGCAATGCAACATAGTCTTTCGTCGAAGTGATGAATCAGGCATCCATGCAATAGAGAAGGCCTGAATCATGAAAACCAACCGCTACGCCCTGATCGCTGTCGCTACCCTCGCCGCCGCCTTGTCGGCCGCACCGGCCTTTGCCAAGAACGGCAAGTTCGATGTGTTCACCGACGGCGCCAAGGTAGCCAAGTTCGATCCGTACACCGACGGCGCCCGCGCCGGCAAGTTCGATACCTTCGCCGAGGGTGCCCGCGCCGGCAAGTTCGACACCTACACCGAAGGCGGCAAGTACGACACCACCACCGATCGCGCGCCGCTGTAAGGCCGCCTGGCCACCCCAGGCCCGTCTCCCCGGCGGTCTCTGGCAGCGCGATCCCCGGGGCAGCTTCCTCCCCTTGTGCGGCCCCGCCTGCTTCAAACCTGGTCTCCACAGGTCCTTGGGGGAGCGCCTAGCAGCCTCTCCGCCTTTATTGGAGAAGAAGCCCGCACCGGTTCCGGTTGCGGGCTTCTTTGTTTCTGCATCCGGCAGGTTTGCAACCACTGGCGAACGATTATGCCAGACGCCGCAAATGAAAAACGGGCCATGACGGCCCGTTTTGCTGACCCCTACGACTTCTTAGTCGTCGTAGTGGTGGCGATGGTGGTGCTTGTGCTTCTTGCGCTTGTAGCTGCTGTTGTAATAGCGGCGGTCATTGTCGTACGAGTTGCTGCGCGAGACGTTGCCGCCCAGCGCCGCGCCCGCGCCACCGCCCAGGCCGGCGCCGATCAGGCCGCCGGTGCGGCCGCCCATGGCATTGCCAGCCGCGGTGCCGGCACCGCCGCCCAGCGCGCCGCCGATGATGGCACCGGTGCGCTCGCGGCGGTTGGAGGTAACTGCGCCACCGGCGCCGCCGCCCACTGCACCACCGATCACTGCGCCGGTGCTACCGCCCAGCGCGCCGCCCACGGCGGCACCGGCGACCCCGCCGAGTGCGCCGCCCAGGGCGTTGTTCATGTCGCTCGCGACGGCCGGCAGCGCGCAGGCCGCCAGGGCGAGGGCAATGGTCAGGTTGCGAACGGGATGGCGAGTCATATCTTTTTTCCTCGAATTGCCATGATGTGTCGCAAGTGTAGAGAAGGTGCCGCACCCTTGCTGTAACCACCTGTAAAGCCCTGTAACCCGCTACAGAAACGGTATCCGTGCATTACAAAAGCGCGGCAAACACGCAACACTTCATAAAAAGACAGGCGATCAAGTGATCGCCTGTCTGCTTTGTATGCCGCCGGCCCGCAGGACGGCGGCGTTCAGCGTGTGCTCAGCAGCACTTGCCCTGCCCGCCGCCGTAGCGTGCCTCCTGGCGCTCGCGGAAGAACTCCTCGTAGCTCATCGGCGCGCGGTCCGGGTGGGTGCTTTCCATATGGGCCACGTAGGTCTGGTAGTCGGGCAGCCCGACCATCAGCCTGAGCGACTGCCCCAGGTAGCGTCCCATCGTTCCGAGTTGTTCCAGCATGGCGGGCTCCGGTATCAGGACTGGGCCGAGGCGGCGCCCGGCAGCGGCTCGAACGGCGTTTCCTTGTCGGTCGGGCGCTTCGCGGCGCGCGCCTGCAGCGCGGTCTTGAAGCCGTAGAACACGATCGACAGCACCACCAGCATGAACAGCGCGCACAGGCCGGCGTCCAGGTAGTCGTTGAAGACGATGCGGTGCATCTGCTCCATCGACTTGGCCGGGGCCAGCACCTTGCCTTCGGCAATGGCGGCGCTGAACTTGGCGGCGTGGGTCAGGAAGCTGACCTTGGGATCGGCGTGGAACAGCTTCTGCCAGCCGGCGGTCAGCGTGCAGATCAGCAGCCACACGGTCGGCACCAGCGTGACCCAGGCGTACTGGCCGCGCTTCATCTTGACCAGCACGCAGGTGCCCAGCACCAGCGCCACCGCGGCCAGCATCTGGTTGGAGATGCCAAACAGCGGCCACAGCGTGTTGATGCCGCCCAGCGGATCGACCACGCCCTGGTACAGGAAGTAACCCCACGCCGCCACGCACAGCGCGGTGGCGGTCAGGTTGGCGATCAGCGAATCGGTCTTGCGCATCGACGGGATAAAGCTGCCCAGCAGGTCCTGCAGCATGAAGCGGCCGGCGCGGGTGCCCGCGTCGACGGCGGTCAGGATGAACAGCGCCTCGAACAGGATGGCGAAGTGGTACCAGAACGCCATCATGGCCTGGCCGCCCACCACCTGGTGCAGGATATGGGCGATGCCCACGGCCAGCGTCGGCGCGCCGCCGGCGCGCGAGAGGATGGTGTTCTCGCCGACGTCTTTGGCGGTCTGCACCAGCACGTCCGGCGTGATCACGAAGCCCCAGGTCGAGACCGCGTGCGCCACCGCTTCCGGCGTGGTGCCGATCACGGCCGCCGGGCTGTTCATGGCGAAGTACACGCCCGGCTCGATCACCGAGGCGGCCACCAGTGCCATGATCGCGACGAACGATTCGGCCAGCATCGCGCCGTAGCCGATAAAGCGCGCGTGGGTCTCGTTCTCCAGCAGCTTGGGCGTGGTGCCCGACGAGATCAGCGCGTGGAAGCCCGACACCGCGCCGCAGGCGATGGTGATGAAGAGGAATGGGAACAGGTTGCCCGACCACACCGGCCCGCCGCCTTGCGCGAACTGCGTGAACGCCGGCATCTTCAGGTCCGGGGCGACGATCAGGATGCCGACCGCCAGCGCGATGATGGTGCCGATCTTCAGGAAGGTCGACAGGTAGTCGCGCGGCGCCAGCAGCAGCCACACCGGCAGCACGGCGGCGATAAAGCCGTAGATGATCAGCATCCACGTCAGCGCCTTGCCGTCATAGGTGAACAGCGGCGCCAGCACGGCGCTCTCGTGCACGTACTGGCCGCCGATGATGGCCAGCATCAGCAGCACGAAGCCGATCACCGACACCTCGCCGATGCGGCCCGGGCGGATATAGCGCGTATAGATGCCCATGAACAGCGCGATCGGGATCGTCACCGCCACGGTGAACGTGCCCCACGGCGAGTCGGCCAGCGCCTTCACCACGATCAGCGCCAGCACCGCCAGGATGATGACCATGATCATGAAGCAGCCGAACAGCGCGATCATGCCCGGGATCGTGCCCATCTCGGACTTGACCAGGTCGCCCAGCGAGCGGCCGTCGCGGCGCGTGGAGATGAACAGCACCATGAAGTCCTGCACCGCGCCGGCGAACACCACGCCGGCAAGCAGCCACAGCATGCCCGGCATATAGCCCATCTGCGCGGCCAGCACCGGGCCGACCAGCGGGCCGGCGCCGGCGATGGCGGCGAAGTGGTGGCCGAACAGCACCGCCTTGTTGGTCGGCACGTAGTCCAGGCCGTCGTTATGGCGCCACGCGGGCGTCATCCGTTTGGGATCGAGCTGCATCACCTTGTCGGCGATAAAGCGGCTGTAGTAGCGGTAGGCGATCAGGTAGATGCAGAGCGCGGCAACCACGATCCACAGTGCGCTGACGGCCTCGCCGCGCGCCAGCGCGACAGTGCCGAAGGCAAACGCGCCAAGGACGGCGACAGCCAGCCACACCAGGTGTTCTCCGATGCGATTCATAGTGAAGGGTCTCCTCAGACCGGGATATGGATAGCCTGCGGCGGCGAAAGACTGGTAACAGGCAACTGGCAGGATCGGCAGCGGGGGTGCGCCGAGGGCGGGCAGCGGGGGCAATCCGGCGGTGAGGGTGTCTCCTGGGATAGCTGCTGCGCGCCCGGTTGTGTCGTCGTTTCCGGATCTCGTCTTGCAGGCAGGCGACGCACCGTCCGGGTGTGGACGGTGCACCAGCTGCGTCCGCGCATGCGCCCTGCTGGGGCGGCGGCGCGTTCGGCGTGTAGTATTGACACCCGCCAAACCCCGCACAAGCGCGTAACTACGCAGCACTTCTGCGTAGTACTACGCAAATCGACGGTGGCATGCCGCCTGCGCGGCATCGGTGTTTACCCCCGGTCCCCCCGCACCTGTATGAAACTCCGCCAGAAGATCCTGTTGCTAGCCGTGGCGCCACTTGCGGTCGCCATGCTGGGCATCGCACTTGCCGTGCGCTTCCAGGCCACGCAGCTCGCGCAGCATGAACGCGCGCTGGTCGAGGCCGCCTACCTGCAGAGCAAGGAAACCGAGCTGCGCCACTACGTAGAACTGGCGCAGAGCGCCATCGCGCCGCTGGTGCGCTCCGGGCGCACCGACGCCGCCACCCGGCAGGCCGCGATGGAGGCACTTGCGCGGCTGGACTACGGCCCCGACGGCTATTTCTTCCTGTATGACCTGCACGGCCGCAACCTGATGCACCCGCGCCAGCCCGAACTGGTCGGCCAGGACCTGTGGACGCTGCGCGACCCGCAGGGCGCGCTGACCATCCAGCAACTGATCGCCGCGGCCAAGGGCGGTGGCGGCGCGGTGCGTTACCTGTGGAGAAAGCCCTCGTCGCAGCAGCTGGCGCCCAAGCTCGGCTATGTGGTGGCGGTGCCCGAATGGGGCTGGATGGTGGGCACCGGCATCTACCTGGATGACGTGGAAAGCACGCTGCGCCAGCTCGACGCCCGTGCCGAGACCGATATCCGCCAGACCATGGCCTGGATCGGCGTGATTGCCGGCATCAGCATCCTGCTGGTCGCCGCCAGCGGCCTGGCGCTGAACGTCAGCGAGCACCGCGAGGCCGACGCCAAGCTGCGCCAGCTGGCGCAGCGCGTGGTGCAGTCGCAGGAAGAAGAGCGCGCCCGGCTCTCGCGCGAGCTGCACGACGGCATCAGCCAGCTGCTGGTGTCGGTCAAGCTGGTGCTGGAAACCGCTACCAACCGCCTGCGCCTGGCCCCGGCCGAAGGCGCCGCGGTGGCGCCGGTGCTGGGCATGGCGCTGAACCGGCTCGATACCGTGTTCAATGAAGTGCGCCGCGTGGCGCGCAACCTGCGCCCCGCCCTGCTCGACGACCTGGGCCTGCACGCCGCGCTGCAGCACCTGGCGCGCGAGATGCAGGGCGGCAGCGGGCTGGAGATTGCGGTGACCCAGAGCGGCACCCCGCGCGAACTGCCCGACGAGCAGGCCACGGCGCTGTTCCGCATCGCCCAGGAAGCCTTGACCAACGTCGAGCGCCATGCCGGCGCGCGCCGGGTCGCGGTGGCGCTGGCCTTCGATGCCGATGCCACGCGCCTCACCGTGCGCGACGACGGGCATGGCTTCGACGTGGCGCGCATGCAGGAGGACCCGCAGCGCGGCATCGGCCTGCGCAACCTGCGCGAGCGCATCGCCGCGCTGTGCGGGCAGTTCGACATCGTTTCGGGCACGGGCGGCACCCAGCTGGTCGCTTCACTGCCGCTGGCCAGGCCCGCGGCCATTGCGCACGATCCCGTTTCAGCAGGACCCTCGCCGTCATGACCCAGTCTTTTGCCGATTCCACCGAAGTACCCGCCCGCGTGCTGCTGATCGACGACCATGCGCTGGTGCGCGACGGCATGCGCATGCACCTGGCGCTGCAGTCCGGCCTGCGCGTGGTGGGCGAAGCCGACGATGGCGAGGCCGCGCTGGCGTGGCTGGACCGTGCCGGTGCCGCCGAGCTGCCCGACCTGGTTATCACCGATATCGGCATGCGCGGCATGGGCGGCATTGCCCTGGCCGCGGCGCTGCATGACCGCTATCCGGAGCTGGCGGTGCTGATCGTGTCGATGCACGACAACCTGGAGTATGTGCGCCAGGCGGTGCGTGCCGGTGCGCGCGGCTATGTGCTCAAGGACGCGCCCGCCGACGAGCTGATGGCGGCGATCCACTCCGTGCTGGCCGGACGGGTCTTCTACAGCGCCCGCATTGCACGCGGCATGGCCGAGCAGAGCCCCGCCACAGGGCCGCTCGATGCGCTCACGCCACGCGAGCGCGACATCCTGCGCGGGATCGGGCGCGGCCTCGCCAACAAGGAAATCGCGGCGCAGCTGGGGGTGTCGGTGCGCACGGTGGAGACGCACCGGCTGAACCTGAAGCGCAAGCTGGGGAT
>NZ_JBYSZI010000043.1:0-61294 GCF_058787075.1 Cupriavidus sp. FW305-46 | reverse complement strand
CCCCTCTCCCGCTCGCGGGAGAGGGGAGCAAACCACCAGCGGGAGAAGCGCCGCTGGGGGTCTCTTATCACTGCTTGATATCGATCTCTTCAAAATTGAACGACCCATCCGGCATCACATACGCACCGGTCAACCGCTTGCTGCGCGCAAACAGCACCTTCTCGGTCACCAGGAAGGCCCACGGCGCATCCTTCCAGATGCGTTCCTGGGCGTCCTTGTACAGGCGCGCCTTTTCGCCACGATCGGTGGTGCGCAGCGCGCCGGCGATATCGGCGTCGACCTGGTCGTTCTTGTAGTACGCGGTATTCAGCAGCTTGGGCGGCATCGACTCCGAAGCCAGCAGCGGACGCAGCGCCCAGTCCGATTCACCGGTCGACGACGACCAGCCCACGTAGTAGATGCGCACGCCGGCATCTTCCGGCTTGGGCACGCTCTCGACCTTCTCCACGCGCTGGCCGGCCTCGAGCGCCTGCACCGAGGCCTTGATGCCGACCTGCTGCAGCTGCTGCTGCACGAACTGGATCACCTTCTGCGCGGTGGTGTGGTTGTAGGCCGACCACAGCGTGGTCTCGAAGCCATTCGGATAGCCGGCTTCCTTCAGCAGCGCGCGCGCCTTGGCCGGGTCATACGGCCACGGGCCCAGCTTCTCGGCATAGTCCACGCCCGGCGGCACCACGCCTTCTGCCGGCACCGCGTAGCCAGCGAAGGCGACCTTGGCCAGCGCGTCCTTGTTGATGGCATAGTTGATGGCCTGGCGCACCTTGGGGTCGTTGAACGGCTTGACCATGGTGTTCAGCGACAGGTAGCGCTGGATGATCGACGGCGAGGCGATCAGATCCACCTTGGCGCTGTTCTTCAGCACCGCGGCCTGCTCGAACGGGATGCTGAAGGCAAAGTCAGCCTCGCCGGTCTGCATGATCGCGGCGCGGGTGTTGTTGTCGACCACCGGCTTCCAGGTAATGGTGTCGATCTTCGGGTAGCCGGTCTTCCAGAAGCCTGCGAATTTCTTGCCCTTCAGGTGGTCGGGCTGCTTCCATTCGACAAATTCGAAGGGGCCCGTGCCAACCGGGTGGAAGGCGATTTCCTTGCCGTACTTCTGCAGCGCGGCCGGCGAGATCATCACCGCCGACGGGTGCGCCAGCACGTTGATGAACGGCGAGAACGGCTCTTTCAGCGTGACCTTGACCGTATTGGCATCGACCACGTCAGTCCTGGCGACACGGTTGAACAGCGTGTAGCGCTTGAGCTTGTTGGCCGGGTTGGTGACGCGGTCCAGGTTGGCCTTGACGGCGCCGGCATCGAAGGTGGTGCCGTCGTGGAACTTGATGCCCTTCTTCAGCTTGATCGTATACGTGAGGCCGTCCTTGCTGACGTCGTAGCTGTCTGCCAGCACATTGACCAGCTTCATGTCCTTGTCCAGGCCGAACAGGCCCTGGTAGAAGCTCTTCCCAACCGCCTGCGACAGCGTGTCGTTCGAATCGTACGGATCCAGCGAGGTGAAGGTCGAACTCACCGCCATCACGGCATCCTTGGCGGCGAAGGCCGGGGCCGAAGCCAACATGCCCAGCGTGCCGGCGGCAAAGGCGCCGGCCACCCATCGGGGCGAAACCATACGTGCAGACATCGTCGATTCTCCTTGGTAACTTGGTGACTTCCAGGACTTCAATAGGCGCCGCCGACGGCATGCCGGGCGACATAGTGGCCGAGCGATCCGCTGCCGGCGACCTGCACCAGCGGTTGCACCACCGGCTCGTCGCCAACCGCGCGGATCGGGCTGGGGATCTCGTCGTTGAGCGGCTCGCGCCGCAGGTGGCGCCGCGCCGGGTCGGCGATCGGCACCGCCGACATCAGCTTCTTGGTGTACGGATGCTGCGGATTCTCGAAGATCGCGCGGCGCGGCCCGATCTCGACGATCTGGCCCAGGTACATCACCGCCACGCGATGGCTCACGCGCTCCACCACCGCCATGTCGTGCGAGATAAACAGGAAGGCGATGCCAAGCTCGCGCTGCAGGTCCAGCATCAGGTTGACGATCTGCGCCTGGATCGACACGTCCAGCGCCGACACCGACTCATCGGCCACCACCACCTTGGGGTTCAGCGCCAGCGCGCGCGCAATGCAGATGCGCTGGCGCTGGCCGCCGGAGAACTCGTGCGGATAGCGCGCCGCGTGCGATGCATCCAGCCCGACCTTGTCGAGCAGCCAGGCCACGCGCTGCTCTGCCTCCTTGCCGCTGGCGACCTTGTGCACCAGCAGCGGCTCCATGATCGAGTAACCCACCGGCACGCGCGGATCGAGCGAGGCGAACGGGTCCTGAAAGATGAACTGGATATTGCGGCGCAGGGTCTGCAGCGCCGGCCCTTCCATCTTGCTGATGTTCTGCCCGGCAAACTCGATGGTGCCGCTCTGGCTTTCCACCAGGCGCAGCAGCGAGCGGCCCGTGGTGGACTTGCCGCAGCCGGACTCGCCCACCAGCGCCAGCGTCTCGCCGGGATAGAGGTCGAAGCTGACCTTCTCGACCGCATGCACGCGCCGCGTGACGCGGCCGAACAGGCCGCCGGGGACGTCGAAGCGCGTCACCAGGTCCTGCACGCGCAGGATCGGCGCCACGCCCGGGGTAACGGTGTCCTGCGCTGCGACCGGTTCAGGGTTGGCGCTGCCCAGCTGCAGCAACGGGAACTTGGCCGGCAGGTCGGTGCCGCTCATGGCGCCAAGGCGCGGCACCGCCGACAGCAGCGCGCGTGTGTACGGATGGGCGGGGGCACGGAACACATCGTCCGAGGTGCCCTCTTCCACCTTCTCGCCGCGGTACATCACCAGCACGCGGTCGGCGACCTCGGCCACCACGCCCATGTCGTGGGTGATGAAGACCACGCCCATGTGCATCTCGGCCTGCAGGCCGCGGATCAGCTGGAGGATCTCGGCCTGGATGGTCACGTCCAGCGCCGTGGTGGGCTCGTCGGCGATCAGCAGCGCCGGCTTGCACGACAGCGCCATCGCGATCATCACGCGCTGGCGCATGCCGCCGGAGAGCTGGTGCGGATAGCGCTCCAGCACGCGGCGCGCCTCGGGGATGCGCACCAGCTCCAGCATGCGCAGCGCTTCGGCGCGCGCCGCGGCGCGGCTCTTGCCCTGGTGCAGGCGGATCGATTCAGCGATCTGCTCGCCCACCGGGAACACCGGGTTGAGCGAGGTCATCGGCTCCTGGAAGATCATCGCCACGTCGGCGCCGCGCACGCTGCGCAGGGTGGCGTTATCCGCGCGCGCCAGCTCGATCACCTCGCCGCCGCGCCGGCGCAGCGCCATGCTGCCGGAGGCGATCTTGCCGCCGCCATGCTCGACCAGGCGCATCAGCGCCAGCGACGTCACCGACTTGCCCGACCCCGACTCACCCACCACCGCCAGCGTCTCGCCGCGGTCGACATGGAAGGACAGGTTGCGCACGGCCTCGACGGTGCGCTCGGACGTGGCAAAGCGCACGGTCAGCCCGTTCACCGAGACCACGCGCTGCGGTGGCAGCACGATGCCGGACTGGGAGGCTTGCATAGGGGAAGTGGCCACTGGAACTCCTTGTATTACCGGGTGATGCAGGGGGATGGCGCTCAGCCGTAGATCGACACGTTCACGGCCTCGCCCACCCGGGCGAAACCGCGGTACATGCCTTCGGTGTTGAAAGGCAGCGTGACGTTGCCGGCGCGGTCCACCGCGATCAGGCCGCCGCGGCCGTTGATGGCCGGCAGCTTCTCCATCACCACGCGCCGCGCCGATTCCTCGAGCGACAGGCCCGCATAGCGCATCTGCGCGGCCACGTCGTGCGCGGCCACGGTGCGGATAAACATCTCGCCGGTGCCGGTGGCAGACACGGCCGCCACGTCGTCCGCATAGCAGCCCGCGCCGATCACCGGGGTATCGCCCACGCGCCCCACCTGCTTGTTGGTCACGCCGCCGGTGGAGGTGGCCGCAGCCAGGTTGCCGCGGCCGTCGCAGGCCACCGCGCCGACAGTGCCGAACTTGCTGTCCGGATCGATCGGGTCGCGCGCCAGCGGCTTGCCTTGCGCCACCAGCGCAGCGGCATCGTGGTCCAGCAGCGCCATGCCGGCGTTGCCAAGCGCACGCTGCCACTGGTCATGGCGGGCCTGCGTGAAGTAGTAGTCCGGGCCCACCAGTTCCAGCCCCTGCGCCTGCGCAAAGGCCTCGGCGCCGGCGCCGGCAAAGAGCACGTGTTCGCTGTGGTCCAGCACCGCGCGCGCGGCCAGCACCGGGTTGCGCAGGCGCGTGACGCAGGCCACGGCGCCGGCTTCCAGCGTGGCGCCGTCCATCACCGCGGCATCGAGCTCATAGGTGCCGGCATGGGTCAGCACGGCACCCTTGCCGGCGTTGAACAGCGGGCATTCTTCCAGCAGGCGCACGGCCTCGGTGACCGCATCGAGCGCGCTGCCGCCCTCGGCCAGGATGCGCTGGCCGGCTTGCAGCACGTGTTGCAGCGCTTCGATGTATTCGCGTTCGCGGGCGGCGTCCATCGCCGCGCGGGTGATGGTGCCGGCGCCGCCGTGGATGGCAATGACTGCTGGTTGCATGTGAATGCTCAGGACTTGCGGGTGTTGGAGGATCGGCCGCGCTTGGCGCCGGCCGTGGGTTCGGTGGGCTGCGCGGTGCCGGGCGCGGCACGGCCGGCGGACTCCGCGGCCGGCGCGCCGTACAGCCACGGCAGCAGGAATTCGGTCATTTCGGCGGCGGCCTTGACCGGGCGCTCGGCCCGGTGCGCCACCGCGCCGCACAGCGCCTCGATCAGCGCCAGCACGGTGGCATCGGAGTTGGCCGAGAGCCGGTTGCCGGCCTGCGCGTAAAGCGCGATATCAGCCAGCGGCGCCAGCGGCGAGGTCGGCCCGTCGGTCAGCGCCAGCACCTGGCCGCCGCGCGACTTGGCCCGCTCGGCCAGTTCGATGGTGTCCGTGACGTAGCGCGGGAAGGCAATCACGATCAGCAGGTCGCTCGGCTGCTGCTTGAACAGCTGCCGCGCCGCATGCGAGGCGCCGCCGGCGCCCGCCACCGAGGTCACCATGCGGCAGTGCATTTCCAGCCCGTGCTGCAGCAGGCCCGCCAGGAAACCGCTGGCACCGAAGCCGGCCACGTAGACACGCTGCGCCGCCAGGATCGCCGAGACCGCGCGCTCGCAGGCCTCCGGGTCGATGCCGCGCCGCGTGGCTTCGGCGTTGGCCGCGGCATCTTCGAGCGAGGCGGCAAAGACTTCGGCCGCGGTCGCGGGCCGCTCCAGCTCGCTGCGCAACCGCTCCACCGGAGCCAGCGTGGCCTCGAAGCCGCGCACCAGCTCGGCCCGGAACTGCGGATAGCCGTCGAACCCCAGCGCCCGCGCAAAACGGTTGGCCGTGGCCACCGACACCTCCACCGCCGCGGCAAATTCGTCGATGCGCATGGTCGCCGCGCGGAACAGATTGGCCAACACGTATTCCGCCATGCGGCGGTGCGCCGGCGTCAGCGTCGGCAGGCTGCGCGCAATGCGGTCTGAGATCGAGTGGCCTTTTTGCATGGTGGAAGCGGTTGGTCTGGACGTCGTCTGGTGCACGCCGTGTTCGTGAAAATGAATTTACACGCAACGCACGAACAAGAAAATAGAGTTTTGCGAGACCAAGGGTAATCCCTGAATCGCCGCGGCACGAAGGCACATTGGCGGTGCACGTTGCCGAGCTGTTTTGCACCGTCAAGGCGTGCGGCGCACCGGAAACGCTACAATGCCGGCCAGCGCACCAGGCCCGGCGGTTGCCCGCTTTCTGCGCGCTTTTTCTGTTTTTCACTCAGGCATTTCCCCCTCCCGTGATCCGAATCGACCAGCTAGTCCTCCAGCGCGGCACCAAGGTGCTGTTCGACCACACCAGCGTGACGCTCAACCCGGGCGAGCGCGTGGGCCTCGTCGGCGCCAACGGCAGCGGCAAGTCGACGCTGTTCGCGCTGCTGCGCGGCGAGCTGCATCCGGACGGGGGCGACGTCATCGTGCCGGCGCAGTGGCGCGTCGCGCACGTGGCGCAGGAAACGCCTGCGGTCAGCCGCACCGCCGTGGATTACGTGATCGATGGCGACACCCGCCTGCGCGAGATCGAAGCCGCCATCGCCGCCGCACAGGCCAGCGGCGACGGGAGTGCCGAGGGCGAAGCCCACGCCGCCTTTGCCGACGCCGACGGCTACACCGCCCCGGCGCGCGCCGAGGCCCTGCTACTGGGCCTGGGTTTCACGCTGGCGCAGGTGTCGCAGCCGGTGGCCTCGTTCTCCGGCGGCTGGCGCATGCGCCTGAACCTGGCACAGGCGCTGATGTGCCCGTCCGACCTGCTGCTGCTTGACGAACCGACCAACCACCTGGACCTGGACGCCATCGTCTGGCTGGAAGACTGGCTGGCGCGCTATCCCGGCACGCTGGTGATGATTTCGCACGACCGCGAATTCCTCGATGCGATCTGCAACGTCACCGTGCATATCGAGAACCAGCAACTGCGCCGCTACGGCGGCAACTACACGCTGTTCGAGACCCTGCGCCTGCAGCAGATGGCACAGCAGCAATCCGCCTACGTGCGCCAGCAGAAGGAAATCGCGCACCTGGAATCGTTCATCACGCGCTTCAAGGCCAAGGCGACCAAGGCGCGCCAGGCGCAGAGCCGCGTCAAGGCGCTGGAAAAGATGGAGCGGCTGGCGCCGGTGCACGTGGCCGCCGGCTTCGCCTTCGAGTTCCGCGAACCCGACGCCGCGCCCAACCCGATGATGGTGCTCGACGGTGTCGACTGCGGCTATGCCGAGGCCGAGCCGCCCGTCACCATCCTGCACAACCTGGCGCTGTCGATCCAGAACGGCCAGCGCATCGGCCTGCTCGGCGCCAACGGCCAGGGCAAGTCGACGCTGGTCAAGACGCTGGCGGGCACGCAGGATCCGCTCAAGGGCAACCTGCGCCTGGGCAAGGGCCTGCAGATCGGCTACTTCGCCCAGCACCAGCTGGAGACGCTGCGCGACCACGACTCGCCGCTGCAGCACCTGGCGCGGCTGGCACCCGATACCCGCGAGCAGGAACTGCGCGACTTCCTCGGCAGCTTCAACTTCCGCGGCGACATGGCCACTTCGCCGATCGAACCGTTCTCAGGCGGCGAGAAAGCGCGGCTGGCGCTGGCGCTGATCGTCTGGCAGAAGCCCAACCTGCTGCTGCTCGACGAACCGACCAACCACCTGGACCTCGACACCCGCGAGGCGCTGACCATGGCGCTGGCACAGTTCGAAGGCACGCTGATCCTGGTGTCGCACGACCGGCATCTGCTGCGCGCGACCGCCGACCAGTTCATGCTGGTGGCCGACGGCACCATCAAGCCGTTCGACGGCGACCTGGACGACTACCGCGACTGGCTGCTGCAACAGGCCGCGGCCAAGCGCAATGCCGCCACTGCCGCGCACCTGGCAGAGAACGCCGGCGATGCCGCGTCGGCGGTCAACCGCAAGGACCAGCGCCGCGCCGAGGCCGACGAGCGCCAGCGGTTGTCAGCACTGCGCAAGCCGTTGACGAAGGAACTGGAAAAGGTGGAAAAGCGCATGGCGGTACTGCAGGCCGCCAAGGAGGAGATCGACCAGTTCATGGCCGATGAAAGCAGCTATGCCGAAGCCAACAAGACGAAGTTGATGGAGATGCTCAAGCGCCAGGGTGAGGTCAATGGCGAGCTGGAGACGCTGGAGGAGAAGTGGCTGGAGTTGCAGGAGCAGATCGAGCAGATTGCGTGAGGGGACGATAGCACTGATGCGCGATGCCTCGCGGTCTGGGGGGGCAGGAGTTTGGCGCTGCTTGTCACGGAAACGGCCATGGACGTTCTGGCCAACATTATTCTCTGCCGGCGGGTTACCACTTGCGCCACCGCAAGATGGGAGCGGTGGCCTACCGCCATGTTGCCGACAACTACATCGCCCGGCGTCGGCGTGTGGGAGGCCTACCTCATCGAGGGCCCGCTCAAGACAGGCTTGAGCGTGGAGGCCGGCACCGTGCATGCCGACACCCAGGCGCAGTCGGCCGCCGTTTTCGCCTTTACCTACCTGCTTGGCATCAAGCTGATGCCGCGGATTCGCAACTGGCAGGACCTGAAACTTTACCGAGCCGATCCCACCTCCAGGTATCGTAACAGTGACCGCCTCTTTTCGGGCGCAGTGGGTACACGCTCATCGGCACAGCCAGCTCAGCGGCCTCAGCACCGAGACTACCCGCGCCAAGTGCTGGGCCGCATCGCCGATCATCCAATTAACCGGACCCGAACTGCCGCCTGGGCCGTCGCTGCCGAGCTGCCGGCCCTCGAACCGGCCCTGGTCTCCTACGTCAAAATCCCTTGCCACCGTCAAGGACGGCACGTTACATCTTGGCAGAGGTTCAGTTAGGTTTGCCGAGGCAGTTCGTACGCGATGGTACGAATGACGCCTACGTTGTCCTGCACCTCGCAGAGTATCCGCGTCGACAAGGCTTTCAGCTCGAACGGCGGCTCCGTCACCACGATCCCGCTTGGTATAGCCCCCCAAATCCGGAGACCAGGACCGATCGGCTTGTCGAGATTTGGCGGGAAATCGGGTGCCAGAGGCAAGTACTCAGTCAGAATCAGGCTCTTGTATGGCGTCAGGCTGGCAAGCACGCCGGCAATGCGTGCGTTGTCCAGATGATCGAGCACCTGGCGCAGGAAAACGACGTCACCTCTCGGCCAGAGCTCGCTTGTGATGTCGAGGCACCGGAAGTCCACATCAAGACTGGAGAACCTGGTGCGGTTCGACTGGATGACTGCCTCGACCACGTCGCAAGCAATGTAGCGTGCGCAAGCCGGCCGGATACGGCTGCCGACATTGAAATCGCCGCAACCGAGGTCAACCACGTCTGGCCGGTATGGCAACGAGCCGAGGTAGGCCGTTACGGCTTCGACATAGGTGTCGACGATCGCCGGATCATGAGAACTGCTCCCGCTGTAGAACCCGGAGTGGTCCTTCGCCACGCCCCACCCCCCGGTTTCGTAGACATGGGAAAACACCTCGCGAAGCGCCTTTCCCTGATACAGGGCGCGGTCTTTGCGGATGGTCCGGTCGTGGTGGTATTTCAGCAACCAGGCTGGCGTGTACGGCTTGAGCCGTTGTTTCAGCCGTTGCATCAACACAGTGCGCAAAGGCTTGGTCGGTATGCTTGAAGTGTTCACAATATGCCTCCTGCAAAGAGTGGCGAAATGTGGACGGCCCGGGGCGGGCGGGTCGCGAGCCCTCAATCTATCGGGTGTGCAAACCGCACAATGTCTGGTTTCGCACATCGGAATGTCAAAAAGGTCCAGTGTATGGCGCGTCGGCAAGCATCTGACCGATGACGCTCTTCACGAGGGGACGCATTTGGCCGGCACCTGTCGCCTGGCGGCTCCCGGGCATCTGCCTCGCTGTGCTCACACCGAGCAGCGCTGCCGAATTGACCCGGCGCGCCATGGAAATGAGCGCGCAACCGCTCACGGAAATCGCCGCGATTTGCCGACAGTCTGGTTCAAGATCCATCTCGGACGAGTGTGGCTGCTCCGTCCTGTTGCATTGCTCGTTATCGCCTGCCTTTATCCCTCCTCAACCCATGCTCCCACGCCGACCGGGTAGTCGCACTTGGCCAGTTCGATACCGGCCTGATAGCGGACTTCCTGCCCTTGCTGCCCGCCGCGCACGCAATTCAGCAGTATCCGCACCAGGTTGGCTCCCGCTATATGGGTAAAGGGATAGCCTCCTCCGAATCTTGGATTCATCTCCAGCAGGTACTGACGCCCGTCGCGCTCGATCACATCGCAGTCGACATTGCCGATGTGCCGCAATTCGCGACTGATTCGCGTGGCCAGGTCGTTGAATGGCGCGCTTTCGACAGTGATCGCCCGGTCCGTCTCCCCCGCCCGCATCGACAGCTTCTTGCGGACCGCAAACCCGATCGGCCTCGCCTCAAGATCGTTGAAGATATCGAGCCCGTACTCCTGGCCCGAGATCACTTCCTGGATCAGCACCTCCATCCCTGGCTGTCCCATCTTTGCGAAAATCGATTTCAGCAGGATCCGCTGGCAGTACGCACGGGCGAAGCGAAGCTCGTTCAGGTCCTCGACCACGAAGATGCCAAAACTTGCGCTGCCCCAGCGGGGCTTGACAATCAGAGGGAAGGCTACCGAGCCCGTCGCAATGGCATGCTCTGCGCTTTCGAGGGTCGCATAGCTGCGCGGCGTGCACAGCCCGATTGATTCGGCGAACTGCGCAGTCAGGAACTTGTCCGCGCAAAGGTTAATGACCCCTGCCGACGAGATGACCGGTATCGTTCCGATTTCCCGAAACCGTTGAGCGTGCTCTGCAATGAGCGGGAGCTCCAAGTCATTCAGCGACAGGAGGGCCGAGACCCGATGCACCCTGCATACATCGATCAGGAAGTCGATGTAGTTATCCGCTAAGACGTCGGGGCCTACCAAGAACATGTCGCATGCGCTCGCGGCCGGCGCGCCGCGTTGCATGTCCACCCCAAGCACCATGCCGGTCCCGCTTAGCTCCGACTTGAAATACTCCACCAGATAGCGCCGTCTACCTATGCAGGTCAAAAGAACGTTCATCTTCACCCCAATGTCATTCCAATCAAAATGACCCTGCCATAGCCTCACAGGTCTTTCGATGCTTTCGTCGGACCGGATTTCGGCCCTGCGGCTGGAGCGCCGGCACTTTCTTCCTTGCAGTCCTTGAACCTGGGTTCACCGATCGCGCGAAGCCGTCCCGCCAGAACTGCGGCCATTGTCCTGCGCCCAACCGTACCACGTACCATCTAATCAGAATCACCGGCAGGAAAGAAGCACGATACGTGCGCCAATTCACGTAGTGGCAACACGCCTTTGAGCACCCACCGGCACAGCCTCTCACCAACGGCCGTCCCCTCCTGGTCCGGTAGTTTGTCTTGTTCGAGCTGAACTGCCACGATACGGCATCGATCTCTTCGCGAGAGAAGCATGGTCACAAGGAGAACATGCGGTATTCAGCATGAACACTCGTCATGCCGTGCGAATCGGAACTTCTTCTTTCTGCGCGGCCTCGGACTCGCTGGCGACGTACTGGGTGCCTGGGCTGCCTGTAAATGAAGGCACGGTCAGATCCCCCGCGGCGTTGATGCCCTGGCGGTCCATGACAGTGCCCACCGTGAGCCAGAGGATCTTCAGATCCAGCCAGAAAGAGCAGTGGTCCACATACCAGGTGTCGAAGTGAAACTTATCTTCCCAGCTCAGAGAGTTCCGCCCGTTCACCTGCGCCCAGCCGGAAATGCCGGGACGGACCAGATGACGACGTGCCTGGTCCGGTGAGTAGAACGGCAGGTACTTCATCGGCAAAGGCCGTGGACCAATGACACTCATGTCGCCCACCAGAACGCACCAGAACTGAGGCAGCTCATCGAGACTGGAGCGGCGCAGAAAATTGCCGAACGGCGTGAGCCTGTCATCATCCGGCAAGAGCTCGTCATCAGGGCCTCGCTCTTCCGTCATGGTTCGGAACTTCACGACTTCGAATGGCCTGGCACCCAGGCCTGCACGTGTTGCACGAAACAGCACCGGACTGCCCAGCTTCCATCGCACTGCGCCAGCCAGGATCAGCAACGGAATGGCCAGCACGAGCAATGCCATGGAGGCGAAAACTATGTCGAACAAACGCTTCATGATCGATCCGCCCAGTTCGTCCCGCAGCGGCATTCATGGCCATCCCCTGACAGACAATGGATTTCCGCTCCGGCGTCTATCTAACCAAAGCCGAGCCTCCGTGTGAAGGACCAAAATGTGGTCGAGGCCACGTTGCGCCGCGCCACCGGTGCTGGAACGGTTGCATCGCCAGGAATTCGACTATGTCCGCCATGGCATACATGGCTCTGACGACCTGCGCCTGCGCGCAAGCTGTGTCCGGCCACCCGAAAGAGAATCAAGAAAGCGAGTGTGCGCGCCCGTACAGATGACACGGCGGCCTGGTTCTGGATTGCCTTAATCTGGCTGGACGGCACGATAGAAGCAATCGGAAATCGCTGTGCAGCACGCCACGCTGATCTATTGGACACGCTGAATAGGGCGATCGCAACTGTTCAATTGCTTGGATTGGCGCGCCCGATGGTCAATCGTGAAGTCAATAGTGCGGTTGATCTCTCAAGGCGCCGCACTATGGTCGCGCCATGCCTGTGGTTATTTGGTTCGCACTTTCAGTGGCATGATTTTATCGAAGACATGACAGCACCGGAAAAATGATTCAAGAATGATTTTCTGCACCGCAGCATCATGCGGTGGTCCGTACTGCGCGGCTCCGCAAGCCAGGCAAGTTTAAGGGGAAGAGCAATAATGATCTCGTCGACGGATACGGTTATCATCGGAGCTGGTCCCTATGGCTTATCGGTTTCGGCCTACCTGACCTCAGCTGGCGTGCCTCATCAAATTCTTGGGAAACCAATGCATGCCTGGAGGAATTTCATGCCTCCAGGCATGCTGTTGCGCTCGGAAGGATTTGCCTCGAATCTCTATGCGCCGCGGGAAGGCTATACGATTGAAGAATATTGCCGTCGCAATCGTATTGAATATAAACCGATTGGTATGCACCTGCCGCTCGAGCTCTTCGTGGAATACGGGCTTTGGTTTCAGTCGCAGTTGGTCAGTCATGTTCGCGCAGTGGAAGTTGTCGATATGCACCGCAAGGATGCATTCTTCCGGCTGGCCCTGGGCGACGGCAGTTCCCTGGCGGCGCGGCGCGTGGTAATGGCTTTGGGTCTGAAGGGATTTTCGCAAATGCCTCCGGCACTACAGGGCATGCCGACACCTTACGTGGTTCACTCCAGCGAATTCGGGAGTCTGGAATGGGCTAAGAACAAGAACATCGTCGTTGTGGGCGGAGGTCAGTCGGCAATCGGGCTCGCAGCACTGTTGAGCGAGATCGGAGCGCGGGTTCGCTTACTCGTGCGCGGTGCGACTGTGAATTGGAGTAATGAACCGCGTACCTCCCGCGGGGGTATCTCAAGGCTACTGAGATCGCACGTCGGGATAGGACGCGGTTGGCAGTCGAATACTCCGAGCGCTCTTTTGTCTTCCTTCTTGGTGTCCGAGTACCCTATTGTCTTCCACATGATGAATCTTGAGCGCCGCATGAGAACTCTAGAGACTGGGTGGGGACCGTCGGGTGCCTGGTGGCTGCGCAATCGCGTGGATGGCAAGATTGATATCTTGACTCAGACTGAAATCAGGCAGGCCGAAGTCAAGAATGGTCAGGTAGTTCTGCAGGTCGCGACCAGGAACGAAACGTCCTGCATTAGCGCTGATCATGTTGTTGTCGCGACGGGGTTCAAGGTTGACATGGCCAGACATTCCTTCATTTCCCAGGAACTCTTGAATTCGCTTTCACTCATTGACGGCTCGCCAAGTCTGACGCGCAATTTCGAAACCAATGTACGCGACCTATATGTGGTTGGGCCGGCCGCCGCGCTGAGCTTTGGGCCTGCTCTGCGTTTCATCTATGGCGCAAAATATGCGGCTCCACAGTTGGCACGGCACATCAGTAGATGCTTCAAGAATGAAACCAGGATTTCCGTCGCCCAGTCACAGGCCCTCCCTTCGGAGCTGGTCGAGGGAAGTGGTGGCAGCGGCCTGCATGGACAAAGCATACTTCAGGCCCCGGGAAATAATATCGAATAGTTTCAGAAGGCGCTCTCAACTTGCTAAGAGCGAGACGGAGTAGTGGCAAGCCGGACCACTGCACCCGGGATATCCTGACTGCGGTGGCAGACGGCCTCAAGGGCATGGAACAGGCCCTGAACGCCGTGTTCCCCCAAACGAGGCTGCAGTCCTGCATCGTGCATCTGATCCGCAACAGCCTGGAATACGCCAGCAGGAAGGAGTGCCGGGCCGTGGCGGCGGCGATCAAGCTACTGTGGCTGGCCCTGCGCAACAGGTACTACCCGACTACGTCAAAGCAAACCAGCGCTGCTCGAAAATCCGTTGCATCAAACAAACACCGGCGCCTGGTGCGCCGGTTTCCTTATCAGTTCACCACTCAGCGGAAATTCTTCTCGCGCCGGATCAACCCCACCGCCAGCGTCAGCGTCAGGATAAACAGCCAGATCAGCGACCATGCCGGCACCGACAGCCCCAGCACCGGCGGCAGCGGCGCGGTGCACAGGCCATCCGCGTAGAACACCTGCGGCAGCGCCTTGGCAGTCGGCAGCGCGTTGACCCAGTTCTCCAGCGGATCGATGCCGCAGCTGGCCTTGGGATTGAGCAGCAGCGACACGTGGTAGACCGCCACCGCAATCCCGGCGATGCCGGACAGCATGCCCAGGCCCTGCCACAGCGAGCGCGTGTTCTGCGCCACCGCGGCCAGCAGCGAGAAGATGCCGATGCCGATAAAGGCAAAGCGCTGCATCACGCAGAGCGGGCAAGGCTGGTAGCCCTTTTCAAACTGCAGGTAGAGCGCAACGCCGACCAGGCCGAAGGAAACGAGGGCGATCAGCAGGAAATAGGCGCGAGAGTTGGCTTGCATAGTGGGTGATCAGGTAATCCGGTAAGCGCTGCCGTCGGTTGATGGCGCGGCATTGCTGCGCATTATTACCTATTTTGCAGCGCCTGCAGTTGGCGTCACACGCAGCGCAAGCCCCCTGCCCTGTGGCGGATTGACGCAGGTGTGCTATGCGCCGGCTGCCTGCCACGCCGTGCGCGGCAAACGGTACAGGCAGTGGGGCCGCAAGGGGTGCCCTTGCGGCAACGCGGGATGCTCGAAACCCACGGCATCCTCACGCATGCCGAGCCTTTCCATGACCGCCCGCGAGCGGGCGTTGGCGAGTGTCGTGAAGGACACGATCTCATCCAGCCCCAGCCGCTCAAAGCCCCAGGCAAGCGCGCCGCGTGCCGCCTCGGTCGCGTAGCCGCTGCCCCAGGCGTGCCGCGCCAGGCGCCAGGCGATCTCCACGCAAGGCGCGAACGGCAGCGCCGCGGTGGGTTCGTGCAGTCCGACAAACCCCAGGAAAACACCGTCCGCCTTGCGCTCCGCCACCCAGACGCCCCATCCCTTCGCTGCGATCAGGCTGCGGCAGCGGTCGGCCATCGCATCGCTTTCAGCACGCGCCAGCGGCGCAGGGAAATAGCGCATCACCTGCGCATCGGCATTGAGCGCGGCAAACGGCGCATAGTCCGCCTCGCGCCACTGGCGCAGCCGCAGGCGTTCGGTCTCGAAGGCGATGCCGTCGTCCATGGCTCAGTCCAGATGGCGCACGCGGTCGATGGCCTGCTCGATGCGTTCCACCGCGATCACTTCGAGCCCGTCGATCCTCTGTTTGGGCGCGTTCGCCTTGGGAATCACGGCGATCGTAAAGCCCAGCTTGGCGGCTTCCTTCAGCCGCTCCTGCCCGCGCGGGCTGGGCCGGATCTCGCCGGCCAGGCCGACTTCGCCGAACACCACCAGGCCGCGCGGCAGCGGCTTGTTGCGCATTGATGAATGGATCGACAGCAGCACCGCGAGGTCGGCGGCGGGTTCGGTGATCTTGACCCCGCCCACCGCGTTCAGGAACACGTCCTGGTCAAAGCAGGCAATGCCCGCGTGCCGGTGCAGCACGGCCAGCAGCAGCGCCAGCCGGTTCTGCTCAAGGCCCACCGCCAGCCGGCGCGGGTTGGGCACATGGGCGGTATCGACCAGCGCCTGGATCTCCACCAGCAGCGGACGCGTGCCCTCCTGCGTCACCAGCACGCACGAGCCCGGCACGGTCTCTTCGTGCTGCGACAGGAACAGCGCCGACGGATTGCTGATGCCGCGCAGGCCGCGCTCGGTCATGGCAAACACGCCCAGCTCATTGACCGCGCCGAAGCGGTTCTTGAAGGCGCGGATCAGCCGGTGCGACGAATGGGTATCGCCCTCGAAATACAGCACCGTATCGACGATATGCTCCAGCACGCGCGGACCGGCCAGGCTGCCTTCCTTGGTCACATGGCCGACCAGGATGATGGTGATGCCGCTGCTCTTGGCAATGCGCGTCAGCTGCGCCGCGCATTCGCGCACCTGCGCCACCGAGCCCGGCGCGGAGGTCAACGCCTCTGAGTACAACGTCTGGATCGAGTCGATCACCGCGACTTCGGGCTTTTCCACTTCCAGCGTGGCCTGGATCTTCTCCAGCTGGATTTCGGCGAGCAGCCCCAGCGACGGGCTTTCCACGCCCAGCCGCTGCGCGCGCAGCGCGATCTGCGCACCGGATTCTTCGCCGCTGACGTAGAGCACGCGGCGCTGGCCCGCAAGGTTGGCCAGGGCCTGCAGCAGCAGCGTGGACTTGCCGATGCCGGGATCGCCGCCGATCAGCACCACCCCGCCCGACACCAGGCCGCCGCCCAGCACGCGGTCGAATTCATCGATGCCGCTGGAGAAGCGCGGCACGTCGGCGGCATCGATCTCCGACAGCTTGCGCACCGTGGCCGAGGCGGCCAGCGGCTGGAAGCGCTTGTTCGCGGCGGACTCGGCCACCGTCTCCACCAGCGTGTTCCACTGCTGGCAATGCGGGCACTGGCCGGCCCAGCGCGGCGTGGTGCCGCCGCATTCAGTACACGTATAGACAGTCTTGGTCTTGGCCAACGGATGTCCTTGCAGGAAAAAACGAGCCGGGCCCACAAGTGGCCCGGCCGGCAGATGGTAAGTGCGCGGGCCTGCGCCCGCACCAGCGCCCCGGATCAGGCCACGGCAGGCGCGGCGCTGTCCGAGGCCGTGATCGTCGCCACCGAGGTCGGCACGCGCGGCGCCAGCGCGCACATCAGCTCATAGCCCACCGTGCCGCTGGCCTGCGCCACCTCGTCGATCGGCAGGCCCTGGCCCCACAGCGTGACCGGGCTGCCGACCCTGGCCTTCGGGCACGGGGTCAGGTCCACGCACAGCATGTCCATCGACACGCGCCCGACCAGTTCGGTGCGCACGCCATCGACCAGCACCGGCGCGCGCTGCTCGCCCCAGCCCGACGCATGGCGCGGGTAGCCGTCGGCATAGCCGCACGCCACCACGCCGATGCGCATCGGCCGCTCGGCGGTGAACAAGGAGCCGTAGCCGACGGTATCGCCCGGCTGCAGGTCCTGCACCGAGATCAGTTCGCTGTGCAGCGACATGGCGGGCTGCAGGCCGGTGCCGGCAATATCGGCATCGCGCCCGGTCGGCGAGGCGCCGTACAGGATGATGCCCGGGCGCACCCAGGCGCGGTGCGCCTGCGGGTGCCACAGCACCGCGGCCGAGTTCGACAGGCTGGCCTCGCCCGGCAGGTTGGCCGTGGCGGCGTCGAAGGCCTCGATCTGGTGGGCGATGCCTCGGGCACTATCCGCATCGGAAAAATGCGTCATATGGACGATACTGCCCACGCAGGGCATGGCGCGTGCGCGCTCCCAGGCGGTACGGTAAGCGGCCGGATGGAAGCCGAGCCGGTTCATGCCGGTATTGAGCTTGAGCTGGATTGCCAGCGGCCCCTTGGCGCGTGCGCTTTCCAGCATGCGCAGTTGCTCGTCGCAATGGATCGCGGTGGTCAGGCGGTATTGTTCGATGACGGCAACGTCCTGCGGCTGGAAGAAGCCCTCCAGCAGCAGGATCGGGCCCTGCCAGCCAAGGTCGCGCAGCAGCACGGCCTCGTTCAGGTCCAGCAGGCCGAAACCGTCGGCGCCCCGCAGGGCGGCAAAGACGCGGCGGATGCCGTGGCCGTAGGCATTGGCCTTGACCACCGCCCAGATGCGCGACTCCGGCGCCTTGCGGCGGATGATGTCGAGATTGTTGGCCAGGGCGGGTTGGTGGATGACAGCGTGGATGGGTCTTGGCATGGAAGTCACATCTCAGGAAGCGGACGAGCAAGCAGGCGGCGCTGACGGCATGGGCGGCCGCGCGGGCGCTGGAAGGACGGCTCTGTCTCAGTATCGATGGCGCAAACGTCACCTGTCGGTGTGCAGCAGCATGTTGCGGCGACTGGCATGCGGGAATGTGCGGAATTGGCAGGCCCGTGTATCCCAGTCACCATATCGGTTCGACCACGCACCAGATCAGGGAAGACCTGGTCGGCTGGTCGCGATCGCAGTCGTTATTTGAACACATTCAGATGCCGTTGCCGGGGGTCATTGGGGAATCGGCGCGGCAATCCGCTGTCAAAAAGAGCCCTTGCCGGGGTTCGGGAATGTCATGTTTTCGTGATATAAAGCCGGACGCTCCGGCCATGTTCTAAAAGCGAAGCATTATGTCAATGACTGTCAGGCAAGCCTCAAGGCGCCGCAGCGCAGCACCACAGACACAATTCGACACGGCCGCGGCACAAGGTTCCCTGCAAACCATGGCCTCCCCGGTGGGCGCCAGCCTGGCCAACCTGAGCGGAGCTCGCGATGGAGAAAAAGTCGACAGCATGAAGAAGGGTTTTTACACCATCATGGCCGCGCAGTTTTTTTCTTCGCTGGCCGACAATGCCTTACTGATCGCCGCCATCGCCCTTCTCACCGAATTGCATTCCCCGCAGTGGATGACTCCGCTGCTCAAGCTGTTCTTCGTTCTTTCCTACGTCGTTCTCGCCGCCTTCGTCGGCGCCTTTGCCGATTCCATGCCCAAGGGGCGGGTGATGCTCATCACCAACGCCATCAAGGTGGTCGGCTGCGCCATCATGATGTTCGGGCTGCACCCGCTGCTGGCGTATGGCGTGGTGGGATTCGGCGCGGCGGCGTACTCGCCGGCCAAGTACGGCATCCTGACCGAGCTGCTGCCGCCGGAGAAACTGGTGCTGGCCAACGGCTGGATCGAAGGCCTGACGGTGGGCTCGATCATCCTGGGCACCGTGGTCGGCGGCGCGCTGATTTCCGTGCACGTGTCAGGCATGCTGCTGCAACTGGATGTGCCGTTCCTGAACACCGGGATCGACACCCCGGCCGAGGCCGCGATGGTGGTGATCATGCTGTTCTACGTGGTCGCCTCGATCTTCAACCTGTTTATCCCCGATACCGGCGCCCGCTATCCGGCGCAGGAAAAGAACCCGATCAGGCTGATCGCCGAGTTCGGCGACTGCTTCGTGGCGCTGTGGCGCGACAAGCTGGGCCAGATCTCGCTGGCGGTGACCACGCTGTTCTGGGGCGTGGGCGCCACGCTGCAGTTCATCGTGCTGAAGTGGGCCGAGAAATCGCTGGGCCTGAACCTGTCCCAGGGCGCGCTGCTGCAGGCCGTGGTGGCCGTGGGCGTGGCCGTGGGCGCGATCCTGGCCGCGGCGCGCATCCCGCTGCGCAAGTCGCTGTCGGTGCTGCCCTTTGGCGTGGCCATGGGCGCCACCGTGATGATCATGGCGTTCTACACCAAGGATGCGATGCCCAATGTCACGCTGGACGTGCTGGGCATGCATATGCCGCTGTACATGGCCATCGCCTATGTATTCCTGATGGTGGTGGGCGCCATGTCGGGCTACTTCGTGGTGCCGATGAACGCGCTGCTGCAGCACCGCGGGCACGTGCTGCTGTCGGCCGGCCACTCCATCGCGGTGCAGAACTTCAATGAGAACGTCTCGGTGCTGCTGATGCTGTGCCTGTATGCGCTGCTGATCAAGCTGAACGTGCCGATCGGCGTGGTCATCGTCGCACTGGGCCTGTTTATCTGCGTGACCATGGCGCTGGTGCTCAAGCTGCACAAGTACAACGCGCGCACCTTCAACTCGCTGGCGATGATCGGCGAGGACAAGCACCACTAGCCGGCGCAGCGAGTGTCAGGCCGCGTCCTGCGCGGCCTGCGGCCCTGGCCTTGGCGGCTCCGCCGCCCGCGCCAGCGCCCGCTCCTCCCACCCCGGTGGCACCACGAACCCGCGCGAGCATTCGCGCCACCAGCCCGGCGCCTCCGGCCCGGCCGGTTCCAGTTCGCACAGCATCACCGGCGATTCGCGCCGCCAGCCGTGGTCATGGCGCGGGTCGGCAAAGCGCTGCGCCAGCATCGCGCGCAGCGCGCCGACTTCTTCCGTGCCGGATTCGGGCACCAGCGCGCCCGACAGCCAGCCGGTACGCGGCAGGCGGCACCAGCGCAAGCCGGGCCGCGCGGCAGCGCGGGCGGCCCAGTCATCGAGCGTGGACCACCAGCCGTGCAAATGGTCTGGCGCGATGCCCAGCGCATCCAGCCCCGGCGGCACCCGGCCATCGCGATAGAACAGCCAGCCCAGCAGGTAGACCTCGCTGCGGTCCACCATATGTCCCAGCAGGGCCTGTGCCTCCGCGGTGCAGCCAAGGGGGAGCTGGCGGTGCACGATGTGGCCCAGCTTGTCGCCAAGGCGGTCGACCAGGTTCGGGCCGACGAAATCCTGCGCCCGCGCCACCTGGCTGTCGCCAGGCGCCATCAGGTAGAACTTGGCCGCCATCTCCCAGTGGACCACCGCGCCCGACGCCTGCTCGCGCCAGATAAAGTCCAGTTCGCCCAGCGTGCGGATACCCTGCCGCCCGGCGCGCCGCACCGGCACGTTGGCGGCCAGCAGCGACAGCCCCTGCATATGGCGCAGCGCAAAATGCAGCAGCCGCTCGGCATGGCGGCCCAGGCGCAGGCTGCGGCTGGCGGGGTCCTGGTCGGGATCGTCGGCGGAGGGGGCGGCGTGGCCGTCGGCCAGTTCGTCGATGGTGGCGGGCAGCGTGGCGGGGTCAGCGGCTTCCAGCCAGTGTTGCCAGGCGGCCAGCGTGCCGGCGGGCCAGCGCGCCGGGGCCGCGCCCGGCACCGCCGCCAGCAGCGGCGGCGAGAGCGTGGTCCAGGCCAGGTCGCGCGTGCGCGCCGACGCAGCGCGGCGCCACAGTGGCGGGCCCGACGGCCTGTTGCCGTCGCCGCCGCTGGTCAGGGAGAGATCAGGCCCCAGCTCCCGCACGGTCATGGACCTCCCTGGCCAGGCACAGGTCTTCCCAGGCGCGCGCCTTGTCGGTCAGGGTGCGCAGCAGGTAAGCCGGATGGTAGGTCACCACCACGGGGATGCCTTCATAGCTATGTACGGTGCCGCGCAGCTTGCCGATCGGGGTGGCGGTGCGCAGCAGCGACTGCGCCGCAAAGCGGCCCAGGACCACGATCACCCTGGGCTTCACCAGCGCGATCTGGCGGCGCAGGAACGGCTCGCACTGCGCCACCTCCTCGGGCTCCGGGTTGCGGTTGCCGGGCGGGCGGCACTTGAGCACGTTGGCGATAAACACATTGCGCCCGCGCGCCAGCCCGAGCGCGCCGAGCATATTGTCGAGCAGCTTGCCGGCCTGGCCCACGAAGGGCTCGCCCTGCAGGTCTTCGTTCTCGCCGGGGGCTTCGCCCACCAGCATCCATTCGGCCTGGCGGTCGCCCACGCCGAATACGGTATTGGTGCGGTTCTGGCACAGGCCGCACGCGGTGCAGCCGGCCACGGCGGCGTCCAGCGCCGGCCATTCCATGCTGGCGATGACGGCTTCGCGGTCTGCTTGCGCCGAGCCGGGTTCCGGGCCAGCGGGAACCAGAGCAGGCGCAACCGGCGCCCGGGAGACCGGCGGCGCCACTGGCGCCGGCACCGGCACGGCGGGTTCCGCAGCCGGGGCGGCAACCACCGCGGCAACCTCGGCCACAGGCGCCTCCGCCACAGGCATCGCTGCCTGCGCCACGGCCACCTCCGGCGCCGCCTCTGCCTGCGCATCCGCGCGCTCGCGCGGCACCCATTCGGTCGGGATGCCCAGGACTTCCAGGAACTGTGCGCGGCGGCTCATGCCCTGCCCTCCGTGCCTTCATTGGCGGCGGACTCGGCCGGCCAGCTGCGGCGCAGCACCAGCGCGTCCTCGCGCTTGCTGCCCAGGGCCGGGTAATAGCCCTTGCGGCGCCCGATCTCGGCAAACCCCGCCGCCTGGTACAGCGCGATCGCGCCGGTATTGGACGGCCGCACTTCCAGCAGCATGGTATGGATGCGGTGCGCGTGCGAGGTGGCCAGCACCACCGCCAGCATCAGCCGCCCCAGCCCCTGGCGCTGGCGCCGCGGCTCGACGGTGATATTGAGCAGGTGCATTTCATCGACCACCGGCATCAGCACGGCGTAGGCCACCAGCGTGCCGGCCGGGTCGCGCAGCGTCAGGCCGAGATGCCCGGACTTGACCGAGTTCTCGAAATTGCCGCGGGTCCACGGATGGCTGTAGGCACGTGCCTCGATGCCCGCCACGGCCGCCAGGTCGAGCGCGCTCATGCGGCCCAGCGCCCAGCCGTCCGGCAGCACCGGCATGGCCGGCACGGTCGGCCAGTGGTTGCGGGGATCGAGCGGATAGGCTGCACTCACGATGCGCTCCCGGCCTGGGCCGCGGCACGGGCGGCAGCGGCGGCTTCGCGTTCGGCGATGGTCTGGGCGACCTTGTCGCGCAAGTAGATCGGCATGGCCTGGTCGGCGTCGATGGCCTCGCCGCGCGCCAGTGCGCGCAGTGCAATCGCGACCATCGGCTGCGCGTCGGGCATCGCCTCCGGCAGCACGCGCGCGGCGCGCGCCAGGCCCGCCAGCCGCTCGCCGAACACCGTCGAGGCGTTGCCGGCCAGCCAGTATTCGCCGTCGGGCAGCGGCACGGTTTCCGGCGCGCTGACCTGCATCGGCGTGACTTGTGCCCATTCCCGCGCGCTGGCATGCCAGCGGAAAGCAGCGGAATAGGCTTCATCCATGCGCGCATCCAGCGCCACCAGCACCGCGGTGTCGTCCGGCAGCGCCGGAGTAGCGGCGCGCGCGCGCTCGGCGCAGGTCATCAGGGTATTGACCGGAACCACCGGCAGCCCGGCGCCGAAGGCCAGCCCCTGCGCCACGCCGCAGGCGGTGCGCAGGCCGGTGAACGAGCCCGGGCCGGCGCCAAAGGCAATCGCGGCGCAGTCCGCCAGCGCGATGCCGGCTTCGGCCAGCAGCTCGCCGGCAGCCGGCAGCACGCGTGCCGACGAGCGTGCACCAGTGTGCTCATGGCGCACCAGGCACTCGACTCCGGCACCCGGCACCGCACGTCCGAGCGCGACCGAGCACCACTCTGTAGAAGTTTCAACAGCAAGAATCCAGGACATGGCGCGATTGTATCCGGTGACGCCCGGAATCGAGGGCTTCTTCGGTTTTATACGGACGGCGCGGCGCCGCCGGGCGGCTATCATCGGCCTGCACTTTCGCAATCCAGACAGCACACCCGGAGGAACCCCCATGAGCGACCTGCAGGCACGCTTCGACCAGGCCCAGATCAACGTCAAGCAACTGAGCGAGCGCCCCAGCAACATGTCCCTGCTGCGCCTGTACGCCCTGTTCAAGCAAGGCAGCGAAGGCGATGCCCACGGCGACAAGCCCGGCATGACCGACTTTGTCGGCCGCTACAAGTTTGAAGCCTGGGAAGCCCTGCGCGGCACCGCGCGCGAACAGGCGATGGAGCAGTACATCGCACTGGTGGAAGAACTGCGCAGCGGCGCAGCCAGCTAAGCAAGCGCAGCCAGGCCCGGCGGCCTCAGGCCGCCGGCACCGGCCGCGGCCGGATCCGCCACGCCGCGATCATCGCACTGGCAATCACCACGCCCACGGCCAGGAAGGTTTCATCGAAGGCACGGATGCGCGCCGCCTGCACGGCGGCGTCGCCGGCCTGGCCCAGCACCGCGCCGTGCTCCGCCAGCCGCCATTGCAGGCCCACGCCCGCCAGGCTCACGCCGATGGCGCCGCCCAGCTGGCGCAGGAAGTTGATGCAGCTCGAACCCTGCGCGATCAGCGTGAAGTCCACTCCCCGCATTGCCCCCAGCGTCAGCGACGGCAGGATGCAGCCCAGCCCGATCCGCCCCAGCACCGCCAGCGCCACCAGCACCAGATATGGCGTGGAGCGCGAGCCCAGCGCCATCAGCAGGAACGACAGCGACAGCAGCGCCAGCCCGAACGACACCTGGATATGCGGCGCGATCTTGTGGGTGAAGCGCCCCGATACGGCAATCGTCAGCGCCAGCATCACGCCCGCCGGGAACAGCACCAGGCCCGCGCGCGACGGCGTGTATTCCAGCGCCATCTGCATATAGACCGGCAGCAGGTAGGTCGAGCCGAACAGCCCCGCGCCGTAGATAAAGGCCACCACCGCGCCGGCAGCGAACTGCCGGTAGCTGTAGAGCCGCAGATTCATCAGCGGATGCGCCGCGCGTAGCTGCCACAGCACGAACGCCGCCAGCATCAGCACGCCGAAGCCCAAAAGCGCCAGGCCCGCGGGCACGCTGTCGCGCATCTCGACCACGCCGTTGAGCAGGCTGACCGTGGCAATGCCGGCCAGGCCCAGCCCGCGCCAGTCCAGCGGCTGGCGCTCGCCCATCATGATCGAGTCCACCGCCATGAAGCGCCGCGCCATCAGCACGCCGATCAGCGTCAGCGGCACCACCACGAAGAAGATCGAGCGCCAGCCGAAGGCCTCGACCAGGAAGCCGCCCAGGCTGGGCCCGAGCGCCGGCGCCAGCACCACGCCAAAGCCGAACATGCTGATCGCCTTGCCCTGCTCGCGCTCTTCGAACACGCGCAGGATCAGGATATTGGGCAGCGGCTGCATGATGCCCGCGGCGACGCCTTCGGCCACGCGCATCGCGATCATCACGCCGTAGGTCGGTGAAAAGCCGCCAAAGAGCCCGCCCGCGCCCAGCAGCAGCGAGGCCCCCAGGAAGGTGCGGCGCAGCCCGTAGCGGTTCAGCAGCCAGGGCGTCAGCAGCATCGACAGCGTCATCGCAATCATGAAGCTGGCCGCCACCCATTGCGCGCGCTCCTGCCCCAGCACGAAATGCCGGCTCAGGTCCGGAATCGCTACGTTGATGATGGTGGACGAGACGATCGACGAGATCGTGCCCAGCATCAGCGTCACCAGCACCAGCCAGCGCAGCCGCTCGCCGTAGCGCGCACGCAGCGCCATCCGGGTCGGCAGACCCGGCCGCTGGCCGGAACCCTCCGGCGTGGCGGGACCCTCGCTCACCCCAGCCGTCCGGTGTCAGCGATCTCGCGGATCTTGCGCACGGTGTCGATATCGGCCTCGTGGTAGGCGGACTTGACGATCTCGGCATAGCGGTCATCGCCGCTGGCGTCGACCGCCGGCATGGTGGTGTTGTAGACAAAGCGCAGCAGCAGCGCGCCCGGGCCCGGGGTCTCGATCGCCATGGTCAGCGTGCCGCCGGCATGCTCGGCCGTGGCCGCGGTTTCATAGCGCACCTGCCGGCGCGGCTCGAACACCACATGGTCATGGATCGACGCCTCGCCAAAATGCAGCACGCGATCGATCCAGTTGTCGCCGCGGCCGACTACCTCGGCGCGGTCCAGCCCCAGCACGAAGAGTTCGGGCGACTCGGCGCGCAGCACCAGCCCTTGCCACAGCTGGTCAGGCGTCAGCGGATCCAGTTGAGGATTGCCTGGATCGTTGATCTCAACCAAGTGCTCGAAACGCAACTTCATTCTCCCGATCGTCAGTAAGTCGATATTATGAAGTCTCCGCGTATTCGGGAGACCTTTTTGTCTGCGCGGTGCAACATGGCTTGACACGGACCATTGCCCTTTATCGACCAATATCCACGCCAACTGGAGTCCCGCATGACCGCCGCGCCGCTGGCCGAAACCGATCCCCTGCAGATCCTTGTCTACGCCGACTCGCTGTCATGGGGCATCGTGCCCGGCACGCGCCGGCGCCTGCCCTTCCCGGTGCGCTGGCCCGGCCGGCTGGAGCTGGGCCTGAACGCCGACGGCGGCGCCCCGGTGCGCGTCATCGAAGACTGCCTGAACGGCCGCCGCACGGTCTGGGACGACCCATTCAAACCCGGCCGCAACGGCCTGCAGGGGCTGGCGCAGCGCATTGAAATCCACGCGCCGCTGGCGCTGGTGGTCCTGATGCTGGGCAACAACGATTTCCAGTCGATGCACCCGCACAACGCCTGGCACGCCGCCCAGGGCATCGCCACGCTGGTGCAGGCGATCCGCAGCGCGCCGATCGAGCCGGGCATGCCGGTGCCGCCGGTGCTGGTCGTCACCCCACCCCCGATCCGCACCCCGCGCGGGCCGCTGGCGCCCAAGTTTGCCGGCGGCGAACATAAGTGGACGGGCCTGCCGCAAGCCGTGGCCGAGGTCTGCACGCAACTGGGCTGTCCGCAGTTCGACGCCGGCACCGTGATCCAGAGCAGCGAGGTCGACGGCGTGCACCTGGATGCCGACGCGCACCTGGCACTCGGCGACGCGCTGCGCCCGGTGGTGCGGGAGCTGTTGCGCGGCTAGCGCGCCGTTCCTGGCACCTGCCTGGCCGGCTGAAACATCACTCCTGACAGCAGTTGTCAGGAGACCCGGCGCACAATGCGGCCGCTCTCACACGGAACGCCGCCAGGAGGCTGTCATGGAGTTGCTGATCAATATCGATGTCAACGATTTGCCGCGCGGCATCGACTTCTACGCGCAGGGGCTTGGCCTGAGGCTGAACCGCAAGCTGTTCGACGGCACCGTTGCCGAAATGCTGGGCGGCAACACCCCCATCTACCTGCTCGCCAAGCCCGCCGGCACCCGCCCCACCACCCGCGCCGATACCCGGCGCGACTACCGCCGCCACTGGACCCCGGTCCACCTCGACTTCGTCGTGGCCAACCTGGAACAGGCCATCGAACGCGCGCTGGAAGCCGGCGCCGAGATCGAGGACTGGCCGCAGGATTTTGACTGGGGAC
Source organism: Cupriavidus sp. FW305-46 (assembly GCF_058787075.1). Lineage (NCBI taxonomy): Bacteria > Pseudomonadati > Pseudomonadota > Betaproteobacteria > Burkholderiales > Burkholderiaceae > Cupriavidus > Cupriavidus sp. FW305-46. The sequence goes on along the minus strand of NZ_JBYSZI010000043.1, from coordinate 34,627 downwards.
GGCAGGCAAGGCTGTCGGACCCGTTCGGCCATGGCTTGTGCTTTATCGAGTGGAAGGGCCAGGGATATGGGGCGGTGGCCGGCTGAGCCAGTGGCGCCGGCGGTGCGGGAGTCTTCGGACGATTCGCGTTCCCCTGGCGTCGCCAGGATGTCACATTTCCATGCGGCATCGCGCTTGCCTGTTTCCTTGACGCCCGCGCTGTAATAACATTGTGCTGACGTCAACACTGCTCACCACCATGAGGGACAAGCATGAAAGCGACGATCCGCAAGATGGGCAACTCACAAGGTGTCCTGATCCCCAAGGCAATCCTGGCACAGCTAGGTCTGGAGAATGAAGTGGAAATGGAAATCGTGAATGACGCGCTGGTGCTCCGGCGCCCCAAGCAAGCACCGCGGCAAGGCTGGGCGGAAGCCAGCCAGGCCATCGCCGCGGCCGGTGACGACGGCCTGGTACTGGGCGATTTCCCCAACACCGACGACGCGGAGCTGAAATGGTAGCGCGCGGCGACGTCTGGCTGGTTGCGCTTGACCCGACCGTCGGCAGCGAGATCGAGAAAACGCGCCCCTGCGTCATCCTCTCGCCGCCGGAGATGCACGACTACCTGCGCACCGTCACCGTGGCGCCAATGACTACCGGCAGCAGGCCGGCACCGTTTCGTGTCCCGGTAACTTTTCAGCGCAAGACTGGCCTGATCCTGCTGGACCAGCTCCGGACCGTGGACAAGTCCCGGCTGGTCAGGCGGGCCGGCGGCCTGAGTGACAGGCTCGTGGCAGACACCTTGCGGACATTGCGCGAAGCCTTTGCAGACTAAGCCGTGGCACAGAAGCATTTAATGCCGTCAATCTGGCGTCATTTAGATTCATAAGCATATGAAAAAGAAATAGACGCCAGATTCATTCCCGCTGAGCCATCTGAACGCAATTGCGTTAATCTGTGGCCCTCGCCCCGGTCAGGCGATCCCTGCCCAGGCGACTGTCTCACTCGCCACATAACCAGAATATTTCCAGAACTCCTATGCGCAGCACGTCTCTCATCAAGCGTCTGGCGGTTGCAGTGTCCGCCCTTGGTCTTATCGCCGCCGGCAGCGTCTCGGCCCAGGAACAGACCATCCGCGTCGGCACCGTCAGCGGCCCCGATGCCGAAGTCTGGCAAGTCGTCCAGAAGGTGGCCAAGCGCAATGGCCTGAACGTCAAGGTCGTCGAGTTCAACGACTACGTGCAGCCCAATGCCGCACTGGATGCCGGCGACCTGGACGCCAACAGCTTCCAGCACCAGCCCTACCTGGACAGCCAGGTCAAGCAGCGCGGCTACAAGATGCAGAGCGTGGGCTACACCTATATCTCGCCGCTCGGTATCTACGCGAAGAACCTGAAGTCGCCGAAGGACCTGCCGCAAGGCGCCAAGGTGGCCGTGCCCAACGACCCGTCCAATGAAAACCGCGCCCTGCTGCTGCTCCAGTCGCAAGGTGTGATCAAGCTGAAGGCGGGCGCCGGCACCAATGGTGTCAATGCCACCCCGCTGGACGTGGCCGAGAACCCGAAGAAGCTGAAGCTCGTGGAACTGGATGCAGCCCAGCTGGCCCGTGCCCTGCCCGACGTCAGCGCCGCCGTGATCAACACCAACTATGCGCTCGCCGCCGGCCTGCAGCCGACCAAGGACGCGATCGCGCTGGAAGACATCCACAGCCCGTACGCCAACATCATCGTCGTGCGCACGCAGGACAAGGACAAGCCGTGGGTCAAGAAGCTGGTGGCAGCGTACCAGTCTGAAGACGTGCGCCAGTTCATGAAGGCCCAGTACAAGGGCGCGATGGTGCCGTCGTTCTGATTGCCCGTGGCGCATCCGGATCGCCGTAACGCGGTCCGGCCAGCGATGCTGCGTGTGCTCGCCGGAGGTGCTTGCAAATTTGTGAACCTTCGGTAAAATGCGCCGCTCACCTTGCCCAGGTGGCGGAATTGGTAGACGCACTAGGTTCAGGTCCTAGCGGTGGCAACACTGTGGAGGTTCGAGTCCTCTCCTGGGCACCAAGTTTTAAAGCGAGAAGCCCGCACGAAAGTGCGGGCTTTTTGTTTTTGCGGCCGCCAACCGGTATTGAAGCGGCTTAGCGTTTTTGTGGCTGCCCCAGAACCGGCGGCGCCGGTGGCGGCAGCGGCGTGGCAACCGGCTCCAGCCCGGTCGTTCGCACGATGGTGGCTGCCGCCGGGGACGCCAGGAACTGAACAAACCGCGAAGCCGCCGCGCTCTGGTGGCCCGCCACCATCCCGGCGGAGAAGAAGACCCGCTGCTGCAGTTCGGCTGGCAGCGGGCCGACGAAATCCAGCTCCTTGAACGGCAGCAGCTCGCTGACTTGCTGGAAGCCGATTTCCGCATCGCCACGGGCCACCACGGCGCCGACGCGCTCGCTGTTGATCTTGCGGGCCTTGTCCTTGATCTGGTCCGCGACGCCGAGCCGGTGGAACAATTCACCGGACAGGTAAGTCCCGCTGGCGCTGGCTGAATACGCAATCGATTTAGCGTTGAGCAAGGTCTGCTTCAAGCCCTCTGCGGTGCTGATATCGGGCTTGGGCGTGCCCTTGCGGACCGACATGCCGATCAGCGACTGCGCCAGGTCCACCCGGCTGCCCGCTGCCACCTTGCCCTCCGATATCAGCTTGTCGAGACCCGAGTCCGCCAGGATCACCACATCGAAGGTCTCGCCGCGTGCCAGCCGGCTGGGGATGGAATCGGGTGCATTGCCCATCGACGCGCCGTAGGCGGTGATGATCCGGTCCTGCGTGGCGGCTTCATACAGCGGCACCAGTTGCTGGTATGCCGCGGTGAAACCACCCGAGGTAATCACTCGGATATCGTCGGCCCAGGCGGGCGCGGCCAGCCATAGCAGGAAAACCAGTGCGGCCTTTCTGGCGGCCAGGGCAGTCAGCTTCATTTTCGTCTCCGTGATCTCGTTGCTGGCGCCGCAAGAGCGCCAGTCTTCCTCGTTCTTCTGCGTTGCCAGAGTATTCTCGTAACACTATTCTGTGAATTGCAATGTTCTGATGGTTTCATGCATGTCACGCATCAATTTCGCCCTTGAGGATTTGCAGGCATTTATCGCCACGGCGGAGAAAGGCAGTTTCCGGGTGGCCGCCGAGACCCTGCATATCTCGCAACCCGCGCTGAGCCGCAGGATCGACAAGCTTGAAAAGACGCTCGGCTCACGCCTGCTGGAGCGCACCACCCGCCGCGTGGAGATGACACACGTCGGCAGGCAGTTCCTGGAGGAAGCGCGGACTGCCCTGGATATTCTCGACAGCGCCGTATTCCGCCTTGGTGACGAAGCCGCGCTCCGGCGCGGGCTGGTGACGGTGGCGGCGATACCGTCTGCCGCGGTGCATCTGCTGCCCGAAGCCATCAGCGTGTTTGCCGCCCGTCATCCTGGCGTGCGCGTGCGTGTGATCGACGAAAGCGCCAACGCGGTGCTGTCCAGCGTGCTGTCGGGCGAATCGGACTTCGGGCTCAACTTCATGGGTTCCCAGGAACCCAATATCGAGTTCCGCCCGATCCGTATCGAACCCTACAGGCTGGTGTTGCGGCGCGACCATCCCTGGGCCCAGCGCAAGTCGGTCGCGTGGGCGGACCTGGCGGGGCAGCGCATGGCCGGCGTGTCCAGGCAAAGCGGCAATCGTGCCCTGATCGAGAATGCCATCGCCCATCTTGAACAGCGCCCGACCATCTATTACGAAGCCAACCACGTGGTTGGCGTGCTGGCGCTGGTGGAAGCCCGCCTCGGCATGGCCGTGCTGCCGGGCCTGGCACTGCCACACGATCATCCCCGCCTGTGCGCCATCGCGCTGACCGAGCCTGCCGTGGACCGTATCCTGGCGCTGATACGACGTCGCGACCGGGCGTTGCAGCCTGCGGCCAAGGCGCTGTTTGACATCCTCACTTCCGACGCTGACGTGTCCACCGATTGACCAGCAACAGCGGCCTCACCGCAGCTCAAACTGGATTTCTTGCGCCAAAGCCGGCCGAGGGACTTGCAAAATCCGCAGCGCGCTGTAAAATCCGGCGCTCACCTTGCCCAGGTGGCGGAATTGGTAGACGCACTAGGTTCAGGTCCTAGCGGTGGCAACACTGTGGAGGTTCGAGTCCTCTCCTGGGCACCAGAGATTCAAGCAGAAAGCCCGTACGAAAGTGCGGGCTTTTTGTTTTTGCCGCGGCGAATGCTTCAATCATCCGCGCACAGCTTTGCCGCCGTATGGTCCAGCTGCGCCTTCACCATTGCCAGCAGCGAATACACGTTGTGGCAGCCCTCCGACCGTTCGCTCTCGATTTCAACCAGCAACAGGATGGCACTCAGCCCGGCGCTGATTTGCTCAAAGGACTCGATGGTGCCGGCCGGGACGATATGCCGGACATCTGCAGGGTGATGAGTAGACATTTGCATCGCGCTTTTCTCCTTTAGAGAACGCCCGCCTGCCCAAGTATGAAGAAGGTGGCGGGCCAGACAACGGGGGTGACATTGCCGGTGCAACAATGACGTAAAACCGGCCAGCCATAAGGCTGCCCCGCCCGGCCCGCCGTGGAAAACGGCCTGCCCGCGGATTTTTTTACCTGGTCATTGTTGCTTTGCCGGGTTGTCACCCCCGCTCACCGAACCCTTCGGTGAGGCTTGCAGTTTCCCGCTCCCGCCATCGTGCTGCGATAAGACGTTTCGCATTCGCCACTCCCCGCCCTTTCGCCTACAGTATTCCTATCCAAGGGCGCGGCCGAGCCGCCTGACCGAAGAACTGCGGAGAACCACCGTGGGCAAACTGCAAGAGCGTCGCCGTTTCCTGGGAGCCGCGCTGGGCGGCCTGCTGGTCCCTGCCCTGCCCGCCTGCGGCGGGGATGATGACGATCCGCCCAAACCGCCCGATCCAGTTCCCGAATCCCAGATCACCCAGGCCATTGCCCAGGTCGACAAGCTGGCCGCTGACCTGATGGCCAGTTCCGGCGTGCCGGGCATGGCCGTCGCCGTGGTGCGCGGCAATCAAACCGTTTACGCCAAAGGCTTTGGCCGCAGGCTGGTAACCGACCCCGCGCCGGTCGATGCCGACACTGTGTTCCAGCTTGCGTCGGTGTCAAAGCCTATCGGGGCAACCGTGGTGGCCCGGCAGGTCGGCCGCGGCGGCATCAGTTGGGATACGCCGGTGCGCGCGCACCTGCCGTGGTTCGCGCTCGCGGAACCGGAAGTCACGGAAGCCGTCACCATTGGCGATCTCTACGCCCATCGCTCCGGCCTGCCCGACCACGCCGGCGACCGCCTTGAAGACATGGGCTACGACCGCCAGCAGGTGCTGACGCGCCTGCGCTTCCTGCCGCTGCATCCGTTCCGGGCGGTCTATGCGTACACCAACTTTGGCATGACCGCCGCCGCCGAGGCCGTGGCCACCGCGGCCGGCATCGACTGGGCCACGCTGTCCGAGCAGGCCATCTACCAACCGCTGGGCATGGCGCGCACCAGTTCGCGCTACGCCGACTTTGCCGCGCGCGACAACCGCGCCCTCGGCCATGTCAGGATCAACGGCGCCTGGGTGCAAGGCATGGGCACGATGCCGGATGCGCAGTCGCCCGCCGGTGGCGTCAGCTCATCCGTCAACGACATAGCGAAATGGCTGGCGATGCTGCTCGCCAAAGGCGAGTTCGCAGGCCAGCGCATCGTCGACGCCGCCGCGCTGGCACCCGCGCTGAGCCAGCAGATGCAAAGCAGTCCGCCCGTCAGCGGACGGCCGGCCGGCTACTACGGCTATGGCTTCAATGTCGGCACGACCGAACTCGGGCTGACCTCCTATAGCCACTCCGGTGCGTTCGCGGTGGGCGCGGCCACCAACTTTACCGCGGTGCCGTCGCTGAACCTGGCCATCGTGACGCTGACCAATGGCTATCCCATCGGCGTCCCGGAAACCCTGAACGCACAATTCTTCGATCTCGTGCAGTACGGCGCCATCCGGCGCGACTGGGGCAAGATCTACGGCGATGCGCTTGCGCCGCTGCTGGCACCGGAAGGCCGGCTGGTGGGCCAGGCACCCCCGGCCAACCCGCTGCCGGCGCGCGCACTCTCGGCTTACACCGGCACCTACCAGAACGACTACTACGGTCCGCTGCAGGTGACCGACCAGGGCGGCACGCTGGTGATGACGCTGGGCGCCACCCCTCTCACCTTGCCGCTGAGCCACTGGGACGGCGACGTCTTTACCTTCACGCTCAATAGCGAGAACGCAACGCCGGGCACGATCTCGCAGGCGGCGTTCTCCAGCGACCGCGTGTGGCTGGAGTATTACGACCACGAAGGATTGGGCATGTTTGTCCGCTAGTACTGCAAGTTGCCAGGCCAATTCATCCAGGGAAGAAAGACCATGACCAGACTGCGCGCCGTTCTCCTCGCCACCGGCATCGCCCTGCTCGGCTCCTGCGCCGCGCCCACGCCGCCAGCGGAGGCCCAGCGCCCGATGCCGCCCGGCCGGCCCACCGCCGGCAAGGCCGAAGTGCTGTGGCTGGGCCAGGCCGCCACGCGCATCACCACGCCCGGCGGCAAGGTCATCGTGGTCGACCCATGGCTCACCACCAATCCCAAGACGCCGCCAGGCTTCAAGCAGCTCTCGGCGCTGGGCAAGGTCGACCTGATCCTGGTCACGCATGCCCACAGCGACCACCTGGGCGATGCCCCCGCCCTGGCCAGGCTGACCAACGCGCCGATCTACAACGGCGGCGGCCTGGGCCAGGCCCTGGTCAGCCTGGGCATGGTCCCGGCCGCGCAGGCGCAGCGCTTCGGCAAGAGCGGCACGGTCATGCCCTTTGGCCCGACCGGCCCCAGAATCACCGCAGTGCATGCCGAGCACTCGTCGGAACTGGCGCTGAAGAACCCCGCCACCGGCAAGGACGAAACCCACTACGGCGGTGAGCCCGTCGGCTACATCATCGAGCTGGAGAACGGCTTCAAGATCTGGCACATGGGCGATACGGGACTGTTCGGTGACATGCGGCTGATCGGCGAGGTCTACAAACCCGATCTCGTGCTGATCCCCATTGGCGGCCATTTCACCATGGGACCGCAGGAAGCCGCCATCGCGGTGCGCGACCTGATCCGGCCGCGCTTTGCGATTCCGATCCACTATCAGACCTCGCCGCAGTTGAGCGGGACACCGGAGGCGTTCAAGGCGGCGCTTGGCGCTGGCGCCGCGGCAAGCGTGATCGTGCCGCAGCCGGGGGAGAAGGTGGATTTCTGATGCCGGGATGATGCTCACGCAACGCGATAGCGCCGGATGACCTCCGGATCCGGGTCGATGCCCAGGCCCGGGCCAGCGGGTACCGCGATCATGCCATCGCGCGGCACCACGGCATCGCCAAGCACCTGCGCCTCCATGTCGAAGTAGCGCCATTCGATCATGGCCGCGGCATCCCCCAGCGCTGCCGTGGCATGCATGCTGGCCAGCAGCCCCGGGCCGTCGTAGAAGGTATGGACCATCACTTGCGTGTTGTGCGCCTCGGCCAGCGCAAAGACGTTGCGCAAGGCGCTGATGCCACCCATCTTGGCCGGGCTGGGTTGCACCACATCGACGGCGCCCACGCTGAGCAGGTGCTGGAACTCCATCAGCGTGGTGGCATTCTCGCCGGCGGCGACCGGGATGGCGCACTGCTGGCGCAGGGCGGCCAGTCCGGCGTAGTTCTCCGGCGGCCACAGGGGCTCTTCCAGCCACCGTAGCGACAAGGGTTCCAGCGCGCGCGCCATGTCGATGGCCTCATGGAGCGGCCACGGGCAGTTCGTATCCAGCGTGATCTCGATGTCCGGGCCCGCCGCTTCGCGGGCGGCGCGGATGACCGCGAGGTCGACCTCATGCAGCTTCAGGCTCCGGTAGCCATCGGCGATGGCGCGCCTGACATTGACCGCTATCGTTTCGGGATCGGCATACCGGATCAGGCTGGCATAGGCAGGCAGGCGGTCCCGGCGCGCGCCCCCGAGCAGCTGGTGAACGGGCAGCCCGGCCGCTTTGCCGCAAAGGTCCCACAGGGCGATATCGAGCGCGGACAGCCCGTAGAAGATGGCCCCGCTGCGCCCGAAGACATGGAACCTGCGTTGCAGGTCCAGGCCGATGGCATCGATCCGGGTTGCGTCCCGGCCGATGCAGGCAGGCGCCAGCATCTGTTCGATGGCCGCCTTGACCGCCGGAATCCCCACGAAGCCGAAGGTCTCGCCCCAGCCGACCAGCCCATCGTCGGTCGTCACCTTGAGCAGCAGCGAGTCGGCGGCCTGCATCCCGGCGCCGCCCCAGACGCCCGCGGCGGAAACGCCGCCCACCGTGAACGGAATGCGCAGGACGATGGCTTCGATGCTCGCGATCTTCATGGCGCCCTCCCTCCGTTACCCGCAGTCCGCCCGTGCAACGCATAAGGCGATGCCGGGCAGAGTTCAATATAGGCGAGAAGGCAAGCAACCGAATGACGGCGGGTCGCCTACTCGATCGTCACCTTCCCGTCCTTCACCAGCCTGGCGAACTTGACCGTCTCGTCCTGGATCCGCTTGGCAAACTCCTGCGGCGTGCTCGCCATCGGCTCGGCCCCGACCGCCACCATGCGCTGCTGGAAGTCCGGCGATTTCACGATCTTGACGATCTCGGCGTTCAGCCGCGTCACGATGGGCGCCGGCGTGGCGGCCGGCGCCAGCACGCCGAACCAGGTGCCGATATCGAAGCCCTTCAGCCCCGCCTCTTCCAGCGTCGGCACATCAGGCAGGACGCTGGAGCGCCGCGCTGTAGTCACTGCAAGGGCGCGCAGCTTGCCCGACTTGATGTGCTGCAGCACCGGCGTCAGAGTATCGAACGACATCGTCACCTGTCCGCCGAGCAGATCCGTCGTCAGCGGACCACTGCCCTTGTAAGGCACGTGCAGCAGCGGCGCACCGGTCGCGGCCTGGAACTGGGTGCCGATCAGGTGCTGCGCGGTGCCGTTGCCATTGGAGCCATAGGCAAACTCCGGCGCTGCCTTCTTCGCCAGGGCCACCAGTTCACTGACGTCCTTCGCCGGCGTCTTGGCGGCATTGATGACCAGCACGTTGGGCACCATGGCGACCGTGGCGATGGGCGCCAGGTCCTTCTGGAAGCTGTAGGGCAGCTTCTTGTAGACGCTGCTGGCAATCGTATGGTGGACCGCGCCCATCAGCAGGGTGTAGCCGTCCGGCTTGCCCTTGGCGACGTAGTCCGCGCCCACCGTGGCGCCGGCGCCGGGCCGGTTCTCGACGATCACGGGCTGGCCCAGGCTCTTCGACAACTGGTCGCCCAGCGCGCGGGCCAGCACGTCGGTAGTCCCGCCCGACGGGAACGGCACCACCAGGGTGATCGGCTTGGCCGGCCATTCCTGTGCCAGGCAAGTGCCGCTTAGGATAAAGCCGGCTGCCAGCACGGCCACACCGGAAATACGACGCACGAGTTCAGTACCACGCATGCTTTGTCTCCTGAATGTTCTATGTTTGCAGCCGGTTTTCGGCTGATTGATGCCTTGATGGCTCCTTGGTCCCCCTGCCCGATGCCTGCCTTACTGGACCTGCGCGATGCGCAGCAGGTTGGTGGTGCCGGCCACCGTGAACGGCAGGCCGGCCGAGATGACGATCTGCTGCCCGGCCACGCCAAACTGCTCCTTCAGCACGGTGCGGCTCGCCAGGTTGGTCATCTCCAGCACATCGACCACTTCATGACAGAGCACCGCGTGCACACCCCAGGCCAGCGCCAGCCGGCGCGCGGTGGCGATCCGCGGCGTCATGCCCAGGATCGGCACTTCAGGCCGCTCGCGCGCCATCCGCAGCGCGGAGTAGCCTGAGCTGGTGTAGGTGACCGCGGCCGGCACGCGCAGCAGGTTGGCCACGTGCCTGACGGCATAGCCGATGGCGTCGGCGGCTTCCGCGCGCGGCGCTGAGTGCGATGCCTGGATGGCTTCGTGGTAATGCGGATCCGATTCGGTGCGCGTGATGATGCTGTCCATCATCCGCACCGCTTCCACCGGATAGCTGCCCGATGCCGATTCCGCGGACAGCATCACGGCGTCGGCGCCGTCGTAGATCGCGGTTGCCACATCGGACGCTTCGGCGCGCGTCGGCACCGGCGCGGCCACCATCGACTCCAGCATCTGGGTCGCGACGATCACCGGCTTGCCGGCCTTGCGGCAGGCGCGCACGATGCGCTTCTGCAGCGACGGCACCTGCTCCGCCGGCATCTCGACGCCCAGGTCGCCGCGCGCGACCATGACCGCATCCGATGCCGCCACGATCGCTTCCAGGCTCTGGATGGCGGCCGGCTTTTCCAGCTTGGCGACGATGCCGGCGCGGCCGTCCACGATCTGCCGGATCTCCTCGATATCCTCGGCGCGCTGCACGAACGAAAGCGCAATCCAGTCCACGCCCAGCGACAGCCCGAAGTCCAGGTCGCGCCGGTCCTTCTCGGTCATCGCCGACAGCGGCAGCACTACGCCGGGCACGTTGACGCCCTTGCGGTCGGACAGGGTGCCGCCATTGATCACGGTGGTTTCCGCGCACTCCGGGCCGCAGCGCTCGACGCGCAGGCGCACGCGCCCATCGTCGACCAGCAGCTCCACCCCGGGCTGCAGCGCCGCGAAGATCTCCGCATGCGGCAGGCTGACCCGCTTCGCGGAGCCCGGCACGCTGGCATCGAGATCGAGCCGGAACGCGGCCTGCGCGGCGAGTTGCACCGGGCCGTTAGCAAAGGTGCCGATGCGCAGCTTGGGCCCTTGCAGGTCCAGCAGCACGCCGATGGGCCGGCCACGCGCTTGCTCGATGGCGCGGATGCTTTGCAGCCGCTGCTGATGGTCTGCTTGGGTGCCGTGGCTGAAGTTGAGGCGGAACACATCGGCGCCCGCGTCAAAGAGGCGCTCGATCATGGCCGGGTCGGTACTGGCCGGACCCAGCGTGGCCACGATCTTGGCATTGCGAAGGCGTCTCATGCGGAGGCTCCGGAAGCGCGCATCAGCAAGATCGCGCGGAAGTCGTTGACATTGGTCAGCGTGGGACCGGTGATCACGGCATCCCCCAGCGCCTCGAAAAATCCATGGCCGTCGTTGGCGGCGAGCGCATCCTGCGGACGCAGTCCGGCGCGCCAGGCGCGTTCCAGCGTGTCGGGGCCGATCACCGCACCGGCGATCTCTTCCTGGCCGTCGACGCCGTCGGTGTCGCCCGCGATCGCATGGAGGCCGGGTTCTCCGCGCAGCGTCAGCGCCAGCGACAGCAGGAATTCCACGTTCCTGCCGCCCCGGCCCGCGCCCCGCACCGTGACCGTGGTCTCGCCGCCGGACAGCAGCACGCACGGTGCCGCAAACGGCTGGCCATGCCTGGCCGCCGCCAGCGCGATACCGCCCATGACCTTGCCGACATCGCGGGCTTCGCCTTCGATGGCGTCGCCCAGGACGTGCACCGCGAAGCCCGCGTCGCGGCCCACCTGCGCGGCCGCTTCCAGCGCCAGCCGGGGCGTGGCGATGAACTCGGTGCGGATGCGCGGCAGGCGCGGGTCGCCGGGCTTGAGCGTCTCGGCCGCGTCGGACGCCAGCACGGCCATCACATTGGGCGGCAGGTCGATCGCATACCGTTTGACGATGTCCAGCGCATCGGCGCGCGTGGTCGGGTCAGGCACGGTCGGGCCCGAGGCGATATCGATGGGGTCATCGCCCGGCACATCGGAAATCAGCAGGTTCAGCACGCGCGCCGGATGGCACGCGGCTGCCAGCCGGCCGCCCTTGATGGCGGACAGGTGCCGGCGCACGCAATTCATCTCCGAAATCGTCGCGCCGGATTTGAGCAGCGCGCGATTGACGCGCTGCTTGTCGTCAAGCGTGATGCCGGCAAGCGGCAGCGGCAGCAGCGACGATCCGCCGCCTGAGACCAGGCAGATCACCAGGTCGTCCTCGCCCAGGCCCGCCACCATCGCCAGCATGCGCTGCGAAGCGGCCAGCCCGGCAGCATCCGGCACCGGATGAGCGGCCTCCACGATCTCGATGCGCGAGCACGGCACCGCATAGCCGTAGCGGGTAACGACCAGGCCTTCAAGCGGCCCGTGCCATGCCGCTTCCAGCGCGCTCGCCATCGCCGCCGAGGCCTTGCCCGCGCCAATGACGACGGTGCGTCCGCGCGGCGGCGGCGGCAGGTGCCGCGCCAGGGTCCTGGCCGGCTGGGCGGCGGCGACCGCCGCTTCGAACATGCGCCGCAGCAACACGCTGGGCTCGGAATATTGCAGGCTCACGAAACCGCCCTTGCGCTCAGGCGGCCTTCGCTTGCTGGCCAGCGGCAAGCAAGTCGCACACCGCCCTGGTCACTTCAGCGGTAGTCGCCTTGCCGCCGAGGTCGCCGGTATGCAGCGCGGGGTTGGCGGTGACGGTTTCGACGGCCTGCATCACGCGCTGCGCCGCCTCGTTCTCGCCCAGGTGTTCCAGCAGCATGACCACCGACCAGAAGGTGCCGACCGGGTTGGCCAGGCCCTTGCCCATGATGTCGAAGGCCGAGCCGTGGATGGGTTCGAACATCGACGGGTAGCGGCGCTCCGGATCGATATTGCCGGTCGGGGCGATGCCCAGGCTGCCGGCCAGCGCCGCCGCCAGGTCGCTCAGGATGTCGGCATGCAGGTTGGTGGCGACGATGGTGTCCAGAGAGGCCGGACGGTTCACCATGCGCGCCGTGGCCGCATCGACCAGTTCCTTGTCCCAGGTAACGTCCGGGAAGTCCCTGGCCACCTGCACGGCCACCTCGTCCCACATCACCATGGCGTGGCGCTGCGCGTTGGACTTGGTGATCACCGTCAGCAGCTTGCGCGGACGCGACTGGGCCAGCTTGAAGGCAAAGCGCAAGACGCGCTCCACCCCTACGCGGGTCATCATGCTGACGTCGGTGGCCGCCTCGATCGGGTGGCCCTGGTGCACGCGGCCGCCCACGCCCGAATACTCGCCTTCCGAGTTCTCGCGCACGATCACCCAGTTCAGGTCTTCCGCGGCACAGCGCTTGAGCGGCGCATCGATGCCGGGCAGGATGCGCGTCGGGCGCACGTTGGCGTACTGGTCGAAGCCCTGGCAGATCTTCAGGCGCAGGCCCCACAGCGTGATGTGATCCGGAATATGCGGGTCGCCGGCGGAGCCGAACAGGATGGCATCCTTGTCGCGCAGCGCATCCAGGCCGTCGGCGGGCATCATCACGCCGTGCTGGCGGTAGTAGTCGCCACCCCAGTCGAAGTCTTCGAACTCAAAGCGGAAGTCAGCACCGGCAGCCGCCAGCGCCTCCATCACTTCACGGCCGGCCGGCACCACCTCCTTGCCAATGCCATCGCCGGGGATCGTTGCAATGCAGTACGTCTTCATCCGTGTCTCCTGGTCCAGATCGATTCAAATACGAGTTGCGTGCATGGGGCGGATTCTGGGCCGTGGACAAGGTTTTGGATCGCTTGTAGAGTTAAACCATTGTTAACCTCAAATTAAAGATGGAATGGCGCTATCGTCCGGCATCCAACCGTCAGAACTGGGATTCTTCACGTCGGTGGCCACGGCAGGCAGCCTGAGCGCGGCCGCGCGCGACCTTGGGATCACTACCGCCGCGGTCAGCAAGCGGCTGGCGCAGATGGAGGCGCGCATCGGCATGCCGCTGGTGACGCGCACCACGCGGCGCATGAGCCTGACGCCGGAGGGCGAGGTCTACCTGGAGCACGCGCGGCGCATCCTCAGCGAGATCGACGACCTGGACCAGATCCTGACCCGCTCAAAGGGCCGGCCGAGCGGCCTGCTGCGGGTCAATGCCACGCTGGGGTTCGGGCGCATGCATGTGGCGCCGGTGATTTCCGAGTATGTCGCCACCTACCCCGAGGTCGATGTCCAGCTCCAGCTGTCCGCCGACCCGCCGCCGCTGACCGAAGATGCCTTCGACGTCTGCGTCCGCTTCGGCCAGCCGCCCGACGCCCGCATCGTGGCCCGGAAGCTGGCGCCGAACCGGCGCCTGCTATGCGCCTCGCCCAAGTACCTGCGCAGCCACGGCACCCCGCACACGCCCGCCGACCTGCGCCAGCACAATTGCATCGGCATCCGCCAGGGCAGCGACGCCTATGGCGTGTGGCGCCTGACCTCAGGCAAAGGAACCAAGGCGCGGACCGAATCGGTCCATGTGCGCGGCAACCTCACCACCAATGACGGCGAGATCGCGGTCAACTGGGCGCTGCAAGGCCACGGCATCCTGATGCGCGCCGAGTGGGACATCGAGCGGTTCCTGCGCAGTGGCCGCCTGGTGCAGGTACTGCCGCAATACGCGACGCCGGAGGCGGACATCTATGCCGTCTACCAGCAGCGGCACCAGTTGTCGTCCCGGATCCGGCTGTTCGTGGAGTTCCTGGCGGCCAAGTTCAGTGAGTTTGGGAAGTAAACGCAGCAGGTTGTTTTCCGGCGTCCGGGCCGCCAGGCGTGGATTCGAATCAATCGACCGGAAAGGGACAGAAGCGCCCCAACCTCGGGCCCGCGCCGCGACACCCCCTGTGGAATCCCACAGGGTGCCCGCTCCACCACCCTGGCCTTTCACTATTCTCGCCCAAGGCAATTCGCGCGCCGGGGCTGGCATGGTCGCCATTGCCATGGTGCAGGCAATGTGCAAAGTATTTCATCGGTGCCAGCGTCGTGCGCAGCGCCCGCAGATCTGTGGTGGCATCCGTGGTCAGGGTCATGAAGGCCCAGTCGATGCCCGGCGTCCACAACGGGATGGTGAGGCCCGATCTCAGCTTCCGATGGCTCACCATGACCAGAGCGCACAGCAATGCCTGTGCTGGCCGTCGGTCCATGAAGTGGGCGAGTGTATGCAAATTCCGCCATGGGCGGAACGCCCCGTTCGGGGAAAAAAGAGACTAACGAGATTTGCTGCGGTACCAGAGGCGGACTGCGGTGCGGGCCCGGACCCGCTAAAACGATCTGAACGCAGCTTATGTGTGGCCTTCCCCGCCCTTGACACGCGCAACCAGGCTTCTGTCTGGCCCAGGGCGGCGAGCAGTCGAGCGTTCAAGCAGGCGAAAGCAACTCAACGCCTATTGGCTCTCGATCCACTGAATCGCGAAGCGCATCAGCTCCTTGCCGTTGGGAATGTCCAGCTTTTCCTTGATGTTGGCCTGATGCGCCTCGATGGTCTTGACGCTGCGATTCAGCTTCCCGGCGATCTGGCGGGTGCTGAAGCCAAGCCCGATCAGGTGCAGGACTTCGAACTCCCGTTCCGACAGGCTCGCGATCGAGCCCGCGCGGCTTCTTTGAGGAGCCTTCAGGGCCCGCGCCAGCTTGTCATGCATGGCGGCGCTCAGGTAGACATTGCCGGCCAGCACCTCGCGGATGGCATTCACAATATGCTCCGTGGCCTCGAGTTTCATCAGATACCCGTTGGCGCCTGCCCGCAGCGCGCGTTCGGCAAACAGTGTTTCGTCATGCATGCTGAGGACAAGGATTGCCAGCTTTGGATAGTGTTGCCGCAGCGTCCTGACAAGATCCAGGCCGGAGTTCGAGTGCAGGCTGAGGTCGACAACGGCCACGTCAGGCTGGCAGGCCATCAACGCCAGAGCATCTTCGGCACTGCCGGCCGCACAGCAGACGTGCAGGTCCTCATGCAGATTCAGCATTTGGCTTAACCCCTCCCGGATGATGGGGTGGTCATCCACGATCAGGATCTGGGTTGCGCGGCCCGGGCTAGATGGCTGCTGTTGCATGGCCCGGACTCTCTGGTATCGGATAGCTGATGGCAACCGTGGTGCCGCCCAGAGCATTGCGGGTGATCGTGCAGGAGCCGCCCAGGAGGCTCGCCCGGTGACGCAGGTTGTGAAGTCCCAGTCCCGAGGCACGCTCCATTTGCTCCGGGTCCACCCCCACCCCGTCGTCACTGATGGAAAGCCGCTGCATCCCGCCTTCGCGCTCAAGGTCGATCCCGATGTGGTGTCCCTGGCTGTATTTCAGCGCGTTGTTCACGGCTTCCTGCGCCGCACGGTAAAGGTTGATCTGCATCGGCGGATCGAGCAAGTCCACGTCCGACCCGATGCGCAGCGTGCAGTCAATGCCATCCAGCGCGCAGGTCGTCTGCGCCAGCCGCTGCAGGGCGAGCGCAAGGCCACCGGATTCCATGGCGACCGGGTCCAGGCCGTGGGCAATCTTGCGAGTCATCAAGGACGCCTGCTTCACCAGTCCGACGATGGTAGCCGCGTCCGCCGCAGCCGGGTGGCCAGCCTTCTGCAGTGTTTGATTCAGGGTCGTGCAGTAGAAGCCCAGGCTGGTGAGGTGCTGCCCGAGGCCGTCATGCAGCTCCCGGCCGATGAGTCTCTGCTGCTGGTCGCCGATCCGGATCAGCTCCGCTTCCAGCAGGCGACGCCGCGCCATCTCCTGCTTCAGTTCATGGTTTGCCCGCTGCAGGTCCCGGGTTCGTTCCTGCACGCGCCGCTCCAGTTCGACGTGCGATGCCTGCAGCAGGCTATGGACGCGCTTCTCCTGGGCATGTGCCGCCACCAGCAGCAGCCCGGTGACTGCCACGACGTTCGCGAAGGCGCACCATCTCACAAGGCTATCCACTGGAGACTCTGCGGCAAAGGGACCGGTGCCGTTGGTGGTGCCCCAGATGGCTACGATCGAGACCAGCAAGGTTGCGAAGGTGGTGCCCAGGTGATCGAAGCGCAGAGCCGCCCAGATGATGAACGGAAGAATCGCCAGGGCTGAAGGATAGTAGCCGTGCCCGGCAAGCTCGGGGGCGCCGAAGATGAGGTAGCTTGCCCAGAGCATGGCAACGGTCAGTCCGCACGCTTCCACGGCCTGCCTTGCGGAGCGCACAGGCTCGGGACTCGCAAGCAGGCTGAGCAGGGGCGGGGCCACCACCAGCACCCCCATCATGTCACCGAGCCACCATTCCAGGACTGCGTTGCCGTACTCGGAAGCCGACACCCGGCCCGCGCCAAGGAGAGCAGTCGCACCAATCAGGGCACTCACTGCTGTGCTGACTGTCGCGGCCAGGATGATGAAGGCCAATACGTCCCTGATGCGGTCGAGGGTGATCCGGAACCGGGCCACGCGCGTCAACAGCAACGTGGCCGTCAAGGCTGCAGCCGTTGCGCCGAAGCCAATCAGCGCGGCCATTGGCAGTGGCACGCCGACCGACATATTGGCAAGAAAGGAGCCAATGGCAATTCCCGGGGCAGCTGCGAAACCCATGACAAGGAGCGCAACGAGGGCCACGCCGCTGGCAGGCCACACCAGAGACACCGCACCGCCCACTACTGCATAAGCCAGTCCCAGTTTTGCACTTGCGAAATACGCCAAAGCGACAAATCCGGTATGGACGAAAAGTCTGAGCCTTAAGTTGCGCGAGACAATAAACATGGTTCGCTTCAACCCCCCGGGAACAGACACTGTCACATCCAGTCATTTCTATGGTTAAACGGAATGACGACACTCTTGCGAAAGTGAATGTTCCATGCACCTGCGGCAAATCACGAGCCTGCACCGAATCGATGCAAGGCGAAGCGCTGCAAAACCATGGTGCCACAACACTACTATGAATCTACGCCAGAACTCCCTTGCGCGGTAAGAGTTGCCGGATGGATTCGATTGCTACCGTGCAGTAATGCAGGACTGAATCTGCCTGCCCACCGGCTAGGGCAATCCCCTAGCCTCTTTTCGGAAAAAAGCCCGATTCATATGCTTGCCGCCAGGGCCTACATTTCATTGCACTTGTGCGAAGTTGCGACCCTCAAACTGAAGCGAAAGAAGAATCGTTTCGGCGTTTTTGCAACGACCTGAAGTGGAGGTAAGAAAAATGGTAAAGACAGTCATACTGCTCGCTGCGGCGGGTGCGGCGCTTAGTGCCGGAATTGCCTATGCCGGCATCGGGACGCGGGATGTCTACACTGACGGCGCCAGCGTGATGGGGCCACGAGACCCATATTCCGATGGGGGCAAGACCACAAAGTTTGACGTCTATTCAGACGGGGCGAAAGTCTCGGATAGGCGCGACGTGTACACCGATGGCGCGAGGATCACCAACCGCGATGGACTCGTTGACCACAGCATGTAAGGACCTACAGAAAAGAGTGTCCCCCTCAAAAAATTCGTGGCCGGGACTCAGCGTCTCCGGCCACAGACCCGCACCTCCCCCGAGTCACAGCCTCGGGGGATTTTTTTGCGGAGCGGCATTGCCGAGGCCGCTGCAGCAGTCAACAGAAAGAAAGGCGCTTCGACGGATGGCCGAAGCTCAATCGCTGCGGCGGGACCCGGCCCTCGCCCCCGCATCAACCCTCAGTCAGTTGTCCAGAATGCGCCGGGCTGGCCGGATTTCAGTACCGCCATAATCTCGCCAGTGTGCTGGCCGCGCCGTGGAATCGCGCCCGCCGCCACGGCCTTGCCATCGAAGCGCGGCGCGGGCGCGGCCTGCAGATGGCCCTCCGCTTCGAAGTAGACGCCCCGCGCGGCAAGGTGCGGATGCCCGGCGGCCTCTTCCGGGCTCAGCACCGGGCCGAAACACACGTCGGTGTTTTCCAGCAGAGCGCACCATTGCGCGCGAGTCCTGGTGGCAAAGAGTTCTTCGAAGTGCCGATGCAGCTCCGGCCAACGCTCGCGGTCCCATTGCCGGGCGAAACGCGGATCCTCGGTCAGGCCCAGCTTTTCCAGCAGCAGCGCGTAGAACTGGGGCTCGATCGAGCCGAGCGTGACGAACTTCCCGTCCGCGCAGCGGTAGGTCGAATAGAAATGAGAGGCATCGTGGATATTGTTGCCGCGCTCGCCGGTGATGAAGCCCTTGCGGCGCGTGGACAGCAACAGCTGCAGCATATGGGCCGAGCCATCCACGATGGATGCATCCACCACGGTTCCCTTTCCGGTGGCGCGGGCGTTGAGGATGCCTGACAGCAGCCCCACCGCCAGGTAAAGCGCGCCACCGCCGACGTCGCCCACCACGGTAATGGCCGACGATGGCGGCTCTGCCGGTGTGCCGTGGTAGTACAGCGCGCCGGAAAGCGAGATGTAGTTGTTGTCATGCCCCGCGGCCTGCGCCATCGGGCCGCTCTGCCCCCACCCTGTCATGCGCCCGTAGACCAGGCGGGGATTGCGTTGCAGGCAGACATCCGGGCCCAGCCCCAGGCGCTCCATGACGCCGGGGCGCATGCCTTCGATCAGCGCGTCGGCATCCTGGATCAGTGCCAGCACCAGCTCACGCCCTTCGGCCGTCTTCAGGTCGGCAACCACCGAGCGCTTGCCCCGGTTCAGCACGTAGCCTTCGGTGGATAGCGCTGCATCATTGGCCGGTGCCGCGCGTTCCACGGCGATCACATCGGCGCCGAGATCGGCGAGGTGCATGGCGCAGAACGGGCCTGGCCCGATTCCGCAAATCTCGACAACTTTTACACCGGAAAGCATGAACGATCCCCCTGATTCAGCATGAAAGTGAAAGTCTTCCGTACAGTACGTTGGAGCTTCGGAGGCTATCAGCCGTCCGGCCAGGCCCGGCCTCCCCGGAACAGGGAGGGGGCCGCCCCGGCCGGCAACACCGATCAGTCAAGCGTGATGCGCGCGTTGGCCGCGATCCGTCCCCAGATCTCGGCATCACGCCGCATCAGCTTCAGGAATGCCTCGGGCTCCAGCGTTCCCGGCTCCAGGCCTTGTTCACGAATCGCCGTTTGCATGGCCGGCTTGGCCAGGATTGCCAGCACCGCCGCGGATAGCTTGTCCTTCACCGCCTTCGGCGTCGCCGCCGGCACGAACAGGCCATACCAGCCGTTTGGCTCGAAATCGCGGTAGCCCAGTTCGGTAAAGGTCGGCACCTCAGGCAGCAGCGCCAGCCGGCGCTCGCCCGTGACGGCCAGTACCTTGATCTTCGGGGAGTTGAGCGCGGCCTTGCCGCTGGCCACATCCACAAACCCGGAACTCACCTGCCCACCCAGCAAGTCCTGGATCAGTGGCGTGCCGCCCTTGTAGGCCACGTGGGTCAGGTCGACGCCCCCCTGCATCCGCAGCAACTCGCCGTGCATGTGGGAGGAAGTGCCGTTGCCGTAGGAGCCGTAGCTGATCTTGCCAGGCGTGGCCCGGGCCGCGGACAGCAGCTCGCCCACGCTGGCAACGCGGGTGGAAACCGGAGCGGCGAATACGTCCGAGGAGAGCGCCAGGCGCGCCAGCGGCGCGAAGTCGCGGAAGGTGTCATAGGGCAGTGACTTGTAGACGCCTTGCAGCTGCACCAGCGGCGTTGCGCCCAACAGCAGCGTATAGCCGTCCGGTGCAGCCTTCGCGACCGTCCCTGTGCCAATGGCGCCGCTGGCACCGGGCCTGTTCTCGACCACCACCGTCTGGCCCCACATCGCCGTCAGCTCGCGGCCGAGCAAGCGGGCCACGGTGTCGGATCCGCCTCCGGCCGGGAATGGCACGACCAGCCGGATGGGCTTTTGCGGATAGGCAGAATCGTCCGCAGCGTGCGACCAGGCCGGCAGTGCGGCGATGCACGCCAGCGCGGCCAGGGCAGCACGCCGCCGCGGCGCAGTGATGATGGGCATGGGCTCTCCTTGGGGCAGGATTGGGTCAGTCGATCAATTCGAACTGCGGCAGGCTCACGTCGTCACTCGCCTTCTCGAACACCACTCGCACGCGCTTGCCGATAGCAATGGCCTCGGGCGATGCGTTGAGGATGTTCGCCATCATGCGCACCCCTTCGTCAAGTTCGACGATGGCAACGGCGTACGGCAGCCGCGCCTTCATGAAGGCATTGGGTGCGCGATGGTTGATGGTGAAGGTATAGATCGTGCCAAGGCCGCAGACCTCGGTCCAGTCGACCTGGTCCGATTCGCACGCAAGGCACAGCGTGCGCGGATAGAACTGGCGGTGGCCACAGGCGCGGCAGCCTTGCACCACCAGCCGGCCCTGCGCCGCCGCATGCCAGTAGCCTTCGGTGATCTCGGTGGGACGCGGCAGGGGACGTTGTGCTTCGCTCATGCTTCAGACTCCGAGGATCATGGTGGTGTTGCAGGAGAAGACCAGTCCGGGCGCATGGCACAGCGCCAGTTCGGCATCGGGCAATTGCCGCTCGCCGCACTCCCCGCGCAACTGGCGCACGGCCTCGATCAGCACGAACATGCCGAACATGCCAGGGTGGCCGTAGGAGAGGCCGCCGCCGGAGGTGTTGATGGGGAAGCGGCCACCCGGGCCCAGGGCGCCATCGGCGACGAAGGCACCGCCCTCGCCTCGCTGGCAAAAACCCAGTTCTTCCAGCGACTGGATCACGCCAATGGTGAAGTGGTCATAGATCTGCACCACGTCGATGTCTGCGCGGGTGACGCCAGCCATGCGGAACGCTTCGTCCGCCGTCTCGGCGACGCGCGTATCCAGCCAGTCGGCTGTGCTGAACGGGGTGTAGTGGTGCGAGAAGGTCTCGGCCGCGCCCATCACATAGACCGGCTTCGACTTCAGGTCGCGGGCACGATCGGCGGAGGTGATGATCAGTGCGCCACCGCCATCCGTGACCAGGCAGCAGTCACGCGTACGCAGCGGCGACGCGATCACAGGCGACGCCATGACCTCCTCGATGCTGGTTTGCTCGCGCCGGTATGCCTTCGGGTTCAGCTGCGCCCAGCGCCGCGCCGCCACTGCCACCTCGGCGAGATCCCTGGACGTGGTGCCGTAGCGATGCATGTGCAACTGGGCAACCATTGCGTAGTAGCCGATCGGGCTGAGCTGGCCATAAGGCGCGATGAACTGGCCACGCGGCGAGTCCGGCGTATCCGCGGCGACGGCGCCACTCTTGCGCGAGCCGTCGGACAGTTGCGTACTGCCATAGGTCACCAGCGCCACCGAACACATGCCGGCGCCAATGGCCGCCATCGCATGGCGGATGTGCATCAGGTTGGACATGCCGCCGACGTTGCTGGAGTCGACGTACCTTGGCTGGATGCCGAGGTATTCGGCCAGCTGCACGGTGGCAAAGCGGTCATCGGTATGCGCGAACACGGCATCCACATCGCGCAGCGACAGCCCCGCGTCGTGCAGGGCCAGCCGCGCGGCCTGCGCCTGCAACTCCAGTGCCGTCTTGCCGGGCACCTTGCCCAGGTCGGATTCCGCGGCGCCGACGATGGCGACCGAGCGAGAAAGGTTCTTGGTCATGGTGAATTCAGAGTGCGCGCGCGATGACTTCGCGCATGATTTCGGCCGAACCGCCGTAGATCCGGTTCGGACGCACGTCGGTGTAGGCACGGGCGATGGGATATTCGCGCATATAGCCGTAGCCGCCAAAGAACTGCATCAGGTCATCGATGGCCCGCGTGGCCTCGCCGGCCCAGTACTTGGCCATGGCGGCACCATCCGGCGTCAGCGTGCCGGCCAGGTATTGTTCAAGGCAGCTGTCGACGAAAGCACGCGTGGCACACGCATGCGTCTTGATTTCGGCCAGGCGGAAGCGGATGAACTGGTTGTCGATCAGCGCCTTGTCGAAGGCACGGCGTTCCTTGACATGCGCGATGGTCCAGTCAAGCGCCACCTCCAGCGCCACGGCGCAACGCAAGGCGATCAGCAGGCGCTCACGCACCAGCCCGCTCATGGCGTAGCCGAAGCCGGCATTGCGCTCGCCGACCAGCATGTCGTCCGGCACGAAGACGTCCTCGAAGAAGAGTTCAGCGGTGTCCTGGGCCTTCTGGCCGATCTTGTCCAGCAGGCGGCCGCGGCTGAACCCGGGGCTGGTGGTGTCGACCCAGAACAGGCTGATGCCGCGCGCACCGGCGGCCGGCTCTGTCTTGGCGAACACCAGCACGCGGTCAGCGTGGTAGCCATTGGTGATAAAGGTCTTCTGGCCGTTGAGCCGGTAACCACCATCCACCTTGACAGCAGTGGTGCGGATCGCCTTCAGGTCACTGCCCGCCCCCGGCTCGGTCATCGCGATCGATCCAACCACATCGCCGCTGGCCATGCGCGGCAGGAACTCACGCTTCTGCGCCTCGGTGCCGAATTCCAGCAGGTACGGCGCGACGTTCTCCGAGTGCGTGGTGAACCCGGTCACGCCGCTGGCCAGGGCCCGGGCGATCTCTTCCACCACGATGGCGCTGTGCAGGAAGTCGCCGCCGGCACCGCCGTAGGCTTCGGGCAAGCCGGGGCACAGCAGGCCGTGGGCGCCGGCATCGCGCCAGAGATCGCGCGGAACCAGGCCGGCGGCTTCCCATTCGGCGTGTCCGGGCATGACCTTGTCAGCCAGGAAACGGGCGACGCTGTCGCGGTACATCTCGTGCTCCGGCGCGAACATCTTGCGCGGCGCGTGGTAGCTGGCTTCTTGTCGGGACATGGCATCAGGCGCGCTTAATGCGCGATTCGGTTTTCGGTTGGCCAGTAGCTGGCCTTGACGGCGCGCTTGAGCAGCTTGCCGGTCTCGGTGCGCGGCAGCGCCGTGACGAAGTCCACCGAGCGCGGGCATTTGATCGGGGAGATCCTGCTGCGGCAAAGCGCGATCAGTTCTTCGGCCAGGACCGGAGACGCCCGCTCAGGCTCGTGCAACTGGACCACCGCCTTCACTTCCTCGCCGAACTCGGTATTCGGCACGCCGACCACCGCCACGTCGAAGACCGCCGGATGGCTCATCAGCACGTTCTCGGATTCCTGCGGATAGATGTTGACGCCGCCAGAGACAATGGTGTTGGCAAGGCGGTCCGTGAGGTAGAGGAAGCCATCGGCATCGACGTAGCCGACGTCCCCATAGGTGGCCCACCCACGGTCGTTATAGACCTGCCGGGTTTTCTCCGGATCATTGTGGTAGGCAAAGGTCCCGCCGCCGGAGAAGTAGACCACGCCGGTCTGGCCCTGCGGCACTTCATTGCCATCGTCGCCGACGATGTGTACCTGCCCGAACTCGGGCCGTCCGACCGACCCCTTGTGCGCGAGCCACTCCACGGAGTCCAGCGAGGTGCGCCCGACCAGTTCGGTGCCGCTGTAGAACTCATAGAGGATCGGCCCCCACCAGTCGATCATCTGCTGCTTGACTGAGATCGGACACGGCGCGGCGGCGTGGATCGCATAGCGCATGGTGGACAGGTCGAAGCGCTCGCGCTCCGCGGCAGTCAGTCGCAGCAAGCGCACGAACATGGTCGGCACCCACTGGCTATGGGTCACGCCGTAGCGCGCGATCGCATCCAGCGCCGCCAGCGGCTCGAACTTTTCCATCATGACCGAGGTGCCTCCGGCGCGCATGGTGGCCATGTTCCAGCGCACCGGGGCAGTGTGATAGAACGGCGCGGTCGACAGATAGACCGTGTCCCGGTCCAGCGACTTCCAGCCCAGGCGAGGGTCATCACCGGTGCGGAAGAAAGCGTTGGCGCCTTGCAGTGGACGCTTGATGCCCTTGGGCCTGCCCGTGGTGCCGGACGAATATGAGAAGTCAGTTCCCTCTACCGTGCGCGGCAACGCGACATCGGCCGGCATCTGCTCCAGCCACGCTTCATAGTTGCTGTAGCCCGGCTCGCTCCCATCCAGAAGCACCCGCGTGACCCGAAGCGATGCCAGCGCGCCGGGCGCAAGGTCGCCAAGGGTCTGCGCCGAGCAGAACAGTACCCGGGCGCCACAGTCCTGCACGATGTACTCCACCTCGTCGGCTTTCAGGTGACGGCTGATCGTGGTGTAGTACAAGCCGATCCGGTGCGCGGCCCAAAGGATCTCGAAATAGCGGACATGGTTCTCCAGCAGCACGGCAATGCCGTCGCCCTCGCGCAGACCGGCAGCCAGCAGCGCGGCAGCGCACCGGCGCGAACGCTGCTCCAGTTCGGCCCACATCACCGCCTGGCCGGACGGCACCATGCGGTAGGCAACCCGGTCGGGCGTGGCACGGGCGAATTGCTCGATCACGGACATCTTGACTCCTTGATTACGGATGCAGGTCGGCGACGCCGTGGCTCAGCACGACCACATTGCGCTCATCGGCGAGCGCACGGAACTGGACCTGCCCTTCGCCGCGCCACATCTCCACGCGCAGCGTTTCACCAGGCACAAATGGCGATGAAAAGCGCACCGAAAGGCTGGCCAGGCGCGACGGATCCCCACCGCAAGCCTGCTTCAGCAGCGCCCGGCATGCCATGCCGTAAGTGCAAAGGCCATGCAGGATCGGCCGCTCGAAGCCGGCCTGCCGGGCCGCGGCGGGCAGTGCGTGGATGGGATTGCGATCGCCATTGAGGCGATACAGCAAGGCCGCTGAAGGCTGGGTCGGCATCGACATGATCATGTCAGGCGCGCGCTCCGGCACCGCGGGCAACGGTTCGAGCGGTGCATCGCCGGGCGTGGCGGCGGAGGAAAAGCCACCGTCCGCCCGGCAGAACGACACATGCTCCACGGTCGCCAGCAACTCGCCGCTGGCCTGGTCCTCGATGCGCCGCTCAGTGACCACCAGCGCGCCCTTGCCGGCGCCCTTGTCCACCACGCGGCTGACGCGCGTCTGGCTGCGTACCGCGCCAGACGCCGCGGGCACTGCAAAAAAGCGCATCCGGTGCTCGCCGTGCAGGATCTGCATCCAGTCGATGCCCGTGCCCGGGTCGCTTGCCCACGCACCCGGCGCGCTGACGGTGGCGAGGAAGGCGGGCACCACGCTCAGTCCTTCCTCAAAGACAAAGCGCAAGTCCGCCTCGTCCATCGGATCGGTGCCGAAGCCGAGGCTCAGCGCATAGCGGATGCTGTCGTTCGCCGCATAGCTGGAAACCTGGTCAAGGAACGCCCACGAGCGCAGGCGGTGATAGTCGATGGCCATCGCTGCGTACCTCCGCTCTCAGATCGGATCCCAGGAAAACACCTCGGGCGAGCGCTCCAGCGGCGTGAAGGCGCGCTTCACCGCCGGCACGGCATGCTCCGCCAGCGTCTCCAGCGTCCAGCCTTCGGCACGATGCACCGACGCCACCGGGCGCGGCTGGCTCATGACGATCAGCTCATTGCCGCGCACGGCCAGCACCTGGCCATTGACGTCCGCCGAAGCATCGCCGGACAAGAACGCGGCAACCGGGGCAACCTGCTCCGGCTTCATCGCCTGCATCCGCTCAAGGCGCTTCTTCTCGGCCTCGGTTTCGCTGGGCAGCGTGCCGATCAGGCGGCTCCATGCGAACGGGGCAATACAGTTGGAACGGACATTGAAGCGGGCCATGTCCAGGGCGATGGATTTCGACAGCGCCACGATGCCGAGCTTGGCCGCGGCGTAATTGGCCTGCCCGAAATTGCCGACCAGGCCGGTGGTGGAGGTCATGTGGACGTAGGTGCCGCTTTGCTGTTCCTTGAAATAAGGCGCAGCGGCACGGCTGACAAAGTAAGCGCCGTTCAGGTGCACATCCAGTACCGCCTGCCATTCAGCGGTGCTCATCTTGTGG
This sequence comes from Cupriavidus sp. FW305-46, assembly GCF_058787075.1. Taxonomy (NCBI): domain Bacteria; kingdom Pseudomonadati; phylum Pseudomonadota; class Betaproteobacteria; order Burkholderiales; family Burkholderiaceae; genus Cupriavidus; species Cupriavidus sp. FW305-46. The sequence continues at coordinate 8,273 of NZ_JBYSZI010000043.1, read as the reverse complement.
AAGATGCGGTCGCGCAGGATGCCGGCGTTGTTGATCACGCCATCGATGCGGCCGAACTCGCGGATGGCGGTATCGACAATGGCCTGCGCGCTCTCGGCAGTCGCGACCGAATCGGTGTTCGCCGCAGCCTTCCCGCCGGCTGCACGGATCTCGTCAACCACCTTCTGGGCTGGTCCGGCATCACTGCCCTCGCCGCTGCCGCTGGAGCCCAGGTCGTTGACGACCACCCTGGCGCCCTGCGCGCCGAGCAGCATGGCAATGGCACGGCCGATGCCATTGCCGGCTCCGGTGACGACGATGACTTTGTCCTTGAAATTGTTTTGCATGGCGTTGTCTGCAAGAAGAGAGTGATGAATTTGTTCGCGCTTACTCGGGCTTGATGTTGCCGTCCTTGATGACCTGCTCCCAGCGGGCTTTTTCGGCGCGCACGAAGCTGTCGAACTGCCGCGTCGACCCGCCCGCCGCAGTACCGCCCTGCTGGGCCAGCTTCTCGCGCAGCGCAGGATCGGCCAGCGCCTTGTTGACGGCAACATTCAACGCCTGCACCACCGCGGGCGGCGTCCTGGACGAGACAAAGAGGCCGAGCCAGACCGAAACGTCGAAGTCGCGGTAACCGGATTCGGCCATGGTCGGCGTATCCGGGAGTTCCGGGGCACGCTGCCTGGTGGTGACGGCAAGCGCGCGCAGCTTGCCGGCTCGCACCAGCGGCAATGCGGTGATGAGGTTGTCCACCATGAAATCGACTTGCCCCGCCACCAGGTCGGTCAGCGCCGGCGATGCGCCCCGATAGATCACGTCGACGGCGCTAACGCCGGCGCGCTGCTTCAGCAGGTCCCCGGCGAGATGGCCGGAAGAACCGCTCGTCGACACCGCCATGGACAAGCCGTTGGGGCGCGTCCTGGCATAAGCCGCCAGCTCGGCAATGGACTTGACCGGCAGTTTCGGGTTGACCACCACGACGTCCGGCATCGTCAGCACATGCGCCACCGGTGCGAAGTCCTCGAACTTGTAAGGCAGCTTGTCGTGCAATGCGTAGTTGGCCGCATTGGGGCCAAGGCTGCCCATCACCAGCGTGTGGCCGTCCGGTTCCGCGCGCAGCATGGCCTGCATCCCGATCACGCCGCCCGCGCCAGGCAGGTTCTCCACGACGACGGGCTGCCCCAGCTGCTCAGACAGCGTCTTGCCGAGCAGGCGGCTGGTCAGGTCAAGGATGCCGCCGGGCGAACTTGGCGCGATCAGGCGCAAAGGACGCTTGGCCTGGAAGGTCTCGGGGGACGGGTTGGCGAATGCAAGGCCCGAGGTGGACACGACAGCAAGGCAGGCTAGCGCCTGGCAAAGAAAACGCCGCCTCATGGTTGTCTCCTGTTTACTTTTCGGACACTCATGTCCGCCTAGCGGTCATTGTCGCCCGTTTTTTCGAACTTTACGTCCGGCCTTGCTACAATGTCAACCTGAAATCAGACCTCGCACAGACATGACTACTACCGACAACGATGGCTTCGTACGCTCTTTTGCCCGCGGACTGGCCGTTATCCACGCCCTCGGGCGCAGCGGCACGCACACCGTTGCCAGCATCACGGCATCCACTGGCCTGCCGCGGACCGTGGTCCGGCGGATCCTGCTCACGCTGTGCGAGCTGGGCTATGCGGCGGAATCCGAAACGCGGGGTTTTCGCCTGACGCCGAAGATCCTTACCCTCGGCATGACTTACCTGACCTCGCTGCCCTTCTGGGGGCACGCGCAACGCGCGCTGGAAACCCTGTGGACGCAGGTCACCGAGTCGTGCGGCATGTGTGTGTTCGACGGGCACGATGCGGTGTATGTCCTGCGCATTCCGTCGCTGAAGATCCGCTCACTGGGACTTGGCGTGGGCAGCCATGTGCCGGCCTTCGCCACGGCACCGGGCCGGGCGGTACTGGGCTTCCAGACCACGGAATTTCTCTCGCAGTTTCTCGACGAGGCCGCCCTGCGCGCCTACACGGACCGCACCGTGCACGACAAGGCAGCATTGCTTGAAGCGTTCGCTGCCGTGCGCCGCGATGGTTATGCGTGGGTGGATGGAGAATTCGACCAGCACATCGCAGGCCTCGCAGTACCGGTACGCGACGAACACCACAACGTGGTGGCATCGATCAGCGTCAACCTGCCCTCGGGCGAAGTCACGAGGGAGGAAGCGGTGAAGCGCTTCCTGCCGCCCTTGCGAGCCGCCGCGGAACAGTTGACCGGCCTGGCGCCGGCATTCCTGAATCCGGTCGTGGTGCCCACACAGCGTGAAGCAGCGGTCAGCATGCAAGCTTGAGCAAGGCTGCATGCCAGCGGACGCCTACTTCCAGTGTTGCTTGCGAAGTTCGTGCTTGAGCACCTTGCCGACGCTCGACAAAGGCAACGCCTCCACGAACTCGACGCTGCGGGGGACCTTGTAGCTGGCAATGCGTTCTCGGCAGTGGGACTGGATCGTCTCCAATGTCGCACTGGCTCCCTGCCTGAGCACGATCACCGCATGCACGGACTCGCCCCACTTTTCGTGTGGCACGCCAATGACCGCCGACTGCGCGACCGCGGGATGGCTCGCCAGCGCCGCCTCGACCTCCGCCGAGTAGACGTTCTCGCCGCCCGAGATGATCATGTCCTTGATGCGGTCGCACAGGAACACGAAGCCGTCCTCATCCATGTAACCGCCGTCGCCGGTATGCATCCAGCCGTTGCGGATGGCCGCGGCGGTCTGCTCGGGCTGGTTCCAGTAGCCCAGCATCACGCCGGGGCCGCGCACCGCGATCTCGCCGACGGTGCCGCGCGGCACCTCGTTGCCCTCGGGATCGACGATCCTGACCTCGGTGGTGAACGCCGGCCGGCCGACTGAACGCATGCGGCCGTTGGCCAGCGATTCCTCGTTGTGGTACTCCGGCCCCAGCAAGGTCGCCACTGGCGACAGTTCGGTCATCCCATAGCCCTGGCTGAAACCAGCCTTCGGGAATGCGGTGCGTGCGCGCTGCAGCAGCGTCAGCGACATCGGCGACGCACCATAGCGCAGCGCGCGCAGCGACGAGACATCCGGCGTTGCGGCACGCTCCGGACGCTGGTCGAGCCAGTCCAGGCACATCTGGATCATGGTCGGCGCCAGCAGCAGGTCTGTGACCTGGTCTCGCGCGACGGCTTGCATGACGCGACCCGGGTCGAACGCGTCCATCGGGACATGCGTGCCGTTGGCCAGGAATACAGTGTTGAGCGCAGACAGGCATGCCAGGTGGAACATCGGCATGACATGCAATATGGTCCCGCCGAGGGTCGCGGTGCCGGCCATCAGGCCATTGCTCGCCGACGAAACCAGGTTGCCATGGCTCAGCATCACGCCCTTGGGAAAGCCCGTGGTGCCGCCGGTATAAAAGATGCCCGCAAGATCGTTGCCCCGGCGCAGGCGGTCTTCCATCGGCTGGTTTTCCGCAATCAGCGCCTCGTACGAGATCATGCCCGGCGGCACCTCGCCGTCGCCGGCATAGATGACGTGCCGCAGGCCCTTGCTGTCCGCGGCCACCGTGGCGGCCACTGTCTTGAACGTGTCGTCGACGATCAGCACCGATGTGCCCGAATCCTCGAACGAGTAGAGGATCTCCGCCGCGCTCCAGCGGATGTTGACCGGGTTCAGCACGGCGCCGGCCCAGGGCACTGCCATGTAGTACTCGATATAACGCGCCGAGTTGAGCGAGAACATCGCGACGCGGTCGCCGTCCTCGACACCCAGCTTGCGCAGGCCTGCGGCCAGCCGCGCGACGCGCTCCCCCAGCCCGGCAAAGGTCAAGCTGCGGCCCATGTAGCGCACCGCTTCGGCATTGGGTCGCTGCTGCATGGAACGGTGCAGCGCCTGGGTCATGTACATGTCTGGGTCTCCGTCATCCGCCGCATGCCCTGGCGGTGCAGGCCGCTGCGTCCGCAGGGACGCCGGCCATCTGTTTTAGTCGCCGCCAGACCCCCGCCTCGCCGGTCGGCCGGCCGGCAGGCGGGCGGCTTTAAGCTGCCCACTCAGAAGTTGGCGCCCGGGCCACCGCCGCAGTAGAGCACCTGGCCCGACAGGAAGTTCGACTCCGGCGTGCACAGCAGGTACACCGCGCCCGCCGCTTCCTCCGCCTTGCCGGGACGGCCCAGCGGGATCACACGGCTGGCGTTGTCCAGCATCGCCTGCTGCACCCCGACCTTGATCTCGCGGCCCTCGATGCTGACCGTCTTCGACTGGTCGCCGGCCAGCGCCTGCGTCAGCCGCGTCTCGATCAGGCCAAACGCGACAGCATTGACATTGACCTTCAGCCGGCCCCATTCCTTGGCCAGCGTCTTGGTCATGCCGAGGATACCGGCCTTGGCAGTCGAATAGTTCGACTGGCCGGCATTGCCGCCGGCAGCACCCGACGAGATATTCACGATCTTGCGGAACACCTCGCGGCCCTCGGCCGCTTCGGCCTTGGCGGCGGCCGAGATCACCGGCTGGGCGGCGCGCAGGATGCGGAACGGGGCAGTCAGGTGGCAATCGATGATGGCGTACCACTGCTCGTCGGTCATCTTCTGGATCACGTTGTCCCAGGTGTAGCCGGCATTGTTGATGATGATGTCGATGCCCTGGAAGTGCTTCACCGCGGTGCCCACCAGGCGATCGGCAAAGTCGGGGGCGGTCACGCTGCCGGCACAGGCCACGGCCTCGCCGCCTTGCGACCTGATCAGTTCGACGACTTCGTGGGCTGGGTCGGCGTCGAGGTCGTTCACCACCACGCGGGCGCCTTCGGACGCCAGCTTCAGTGCCACTTCACGGCCAATGCCACGGCCCGAGCCGGTAACGATGGCGGACTTGCCTGCGAGTTTGCTCATGGTGTGTTTTCCTTGCTGCAGATATGGTTGTCCGGATTCAGCTCAGCGCGACGATGGCTTCGCCCAGCAGCTTGTCTTCGCCGTACTGGTTGGTGGCCCTGATCGCGACCTTGACGCGCTCTTCGCCATCGGCTTCCAGCTTCTCGACGATTTCGCCGGTGCAGGTCGGCTGGTTGCCAAGGTGCGTGATGCCGGTGAAGCGAATCGCCACGCCGCGCAGTGCCGCCTGCGGGACCCAGGCGGTCAGCAGGCGCCCGAGGTAGGCCGCCGACAGCATGCCGTGGGCGAACACGTCCGGCATGCGCGACTTGCGGGCGAAGTCGATATCGATATGGATCGGGTTATGGTCGCCAGACGCGCCGGCATACAGTGCCAGCGTGGTGCGGTTGATCGCCGGCAGCGTCAGCGCGGGCAGCTTGTCGCCAACCTTCACGTCGGCGAAACGGGGGGCTTGCATGGTTCTGTTCTCCTTGTGCGCGATCAGCCGCGGCGTTCCACCAGGGTGCTGCGCATGTCGGCGACGTGTTCGCCGTCCTGGTTGGTCACGCGGGTGGCGTTGACGACAAAATGCAGCGCGCCCCCCTTCTTGTCGTAGACGTCGCTGACCGTCGTGTCGAAGTGCAGCGTGTCGCCGGCGTAGGCCATGCGGTGGTAGTCGAAGGCCTGTTCAGCGTGCAGGATGCGGCCCAGGTCCACTTGCAGCACCTTCATGCGGTCGATGCCCGATGCGGCCGACACATCGCTGTTCAGGCACATGAAGAACGTCGGTGGCACCGGCAGTGAGCGATGCCCCGCGTCGCGCGCGGCGGCTTCGTCGATATAGACCGGATTGGTTTCGCCGGTTGCCTTGGCGAAGAAGCGCAGGCGCCCCTTCTCCACCTCGATGGAGCCCTTGCCGAGATCCATCCCAATCATGCTCTTGTCAGCCATCTGATCTCCTCTCGATTGTCTGGATCTGGTTCAGCCGCGGCCGTACAGCGTCACCACGCAGGCGCCGCCCAGGCCGAGGTTGTGCTGCAGCCCAAGCTGCGCGCCTTCCACCTGCGTCGGACCGGCGCTGCCGCGGATCTGGCGCGTCAGCTCGTAGCACTGCGCGAGGCCGGTGGCGCCCAGCGGGTGGCCCTTGGACAGCAGCCCGCCCGACGGGTTGACCACGACCTTGCCGCCGTAGGTGTTGTCACCGTCCAGCACCATCTTCTCGGCCTCGCCGGTCCTGGCGAAGCCCAGCGACTCATAGCTCAGCAGCTCGTTCTGCGCGAAGCAGTCGTGCAGTTCGCAGACCTGGATATCCGACGGGCCGACGCCGGCCTGCTCGTACACAGCCTGCGCGCCCGCCTCGGCCATATGGAAGCCCACCAACCCGATCATCGAAGGCGGCTCGAAGCTCGGGGCCACGTCGGTGGTCAGCGACTGGGCCAGGATGCGCACGTCGGTGCGCAGGTTGTGGCGCTTCGCGAAGGCTTCGGTGCAGACAATGGCAGCGGCGGCGCCGCAGGTCGGCGGGCAGGCCATCGAGCGGGTCATCACGCCGGGCCACATCACCTTCTCGGCCATCACGTCTGCTTCCGTGACGACCGTGCGGAACACGGCCAGCGGGTTGTTGGCGGCATGGCGGCTGGCCTTGGCGCGGATCCTGGCGAAGGTCTCCAGCCTGGTGCCGTAGCGCTGCATGTGCTCGCGGCCGGCGCCGCCGAACAGCGTCAGCGCGCGCGGCACGCCGGCCTCGACCGCATCCTGCACCATCGGGGCGGCGATATTGGTGAACTCGACCATGGCCGCCTCGCGGTCAGTCCACGCGCTCTTCAGCGGGCCCGGCTGCATGAACTCGAAGCCCAGCGCCAGCGCGCATTCCACCGCGCCGCTCTCCACTGCCTGGCGCGCCAGGAACAAGGCCGACGAACCGGTCGAGCAGTTGTTGTTGACGTTGACGATGGGAATGCCGGTGACGCCTACCTTGTACAGCGCCGCCTGGCCGCAGGTCGAATCGCCATACACGTAGCCAACGTAGGCCTGCTGGATCTTGTCGTACGAAAGGCCGGCATCTTCCAGCGCCAGCCTGGTGGCGTTGGCACCCATCACGGCGTAGGGGTCGCTCTGGCCGGGCTTCCTGAACGGGATCATGCCGACGCCGGCAACTACCGCGTGCTTGGACATTGTCTTGTCTCCTTGGAACTGGGGGAATTACAGCTTGCGCGAGATCAGCTCGCGCATGACCTCGTTGGAACCGCCGTAGACGCGCGCCACGCGCGTGTCGACGAAAGCGCGGGCGATCGGATACTCGAGCATGTAGCCATAGCCGCCATGCAGCTGCACCATGTCGTCGATGCACTTCCACAGGACTTCCGTGGCATGCAGCTTGGCGATGGCGGCTTCCTCCCCGCTCAGGCGGCGGCGCATATGCTCGCCGAGGTAGTAATCCACCATCGTGCGCAGCGCCACCGACTGGGCCTTGATGTCGGCGAGCTTGAACCTGGTGTTCTGGAAGTCCCAGACGGTCTGCCCGAAGGCTTTGCGGTCCTTGACGTACTCAGTGGTCTGCTCCAGCAGGCGCTCGAGCCTGGCGGCGGCGCTGACGGCGATGATGAAGCGCTCCTGTGCAAGGTCGTGCATCAGGTAGCCGAAGCCCTTGTTCTCCTCGCCCAGCAGGTTGGTTGCCGGCACGCGGACGTTGTCGAAGAACAGCTCGGCGGTGTCCTGCGAGTGCATGCCGACCTTCTGCAGCTTGCGGCCGCGGCGGAAGCCCTCGCGGTTGGTCTCGACCATGATCAGGCTGATGCCCTTGGCGCCGGCCGACGGGTCGGTCTTGCAGACCACCATCACCATGTCGGAAATGAAGCCGTTGGAGATAAAAGTCTTGCTGCCGTTGATGACCCACTCGTTACCATCCCGCACGGCGGTGGTACGGCACGCCTTTACGTCCGAGCCGCCGCCGGGCTCGGTAATCGCCACGGCAAGCACCGTTTCCCCGGCGCAGACGCCTGGCAGCCACTTCTGCTTCTGCGCTTCGGTGCCCAGGCGGACGATGTACGGCGCAACGATGTCGGAGTGCAGGCCGAACGAAATGCTGCAGCCGGTAAACGCCATTTCCTCGGCGAGGATCGCGGCGTGGCCGAAGTCGCCGCCGCCACCGCCGTATTCCACCGGCAACGCCGTGCATAACAGGCCTTCGCGCCCGGCCTTGATCCAGGTTTCGCGGTCGACGATACCGTTTGCCCACCATTGCTCCTGGCGCGGCAGGCATTCGCGTTCCAGGAACCGGCGCACGGTGGTGCGGAACTGCTCGTGATCTTCACGATAGACACTACGGAGGACTTCCACGAAGACTTCTCCCTGTTCGGTGTTGGACCAGGCTGGGCGGCTGGCATGCCAGGCCGGCCCGCGGTGAGCCAATGATGCGGGGCGGGCCCCTCCACCACCTGTCT
>NZ_JBYSZI010000042.1:0-63390 GCF_058787075.1 Cupriavidus sp. FW305-46 | reverse complement strand
GGTCGTTGCCGGTGCGGCCGACGGTGCACAGCGCGGTATTGCCGGCGGTCACGCCCGACAGGGCGACGGATTTCTTGGGCTTGGGAGTGACGAGCGGTTGCGCTTCGGACATCTGGGTCTCCTTTGTGTGATGCCTGGTATTGCCTGTCTGTTGTCGTGCAAGCGGCCGGGACAAAGCCCGGCCGCGCGTGAGTCTTGCTTACTTGCCCTTGCCTTGTGCGAAGAGCGCGTCAAGCTTCTGCTCGAAGTCATGGTAGCCGATGCTCTCGTAGAGCTCGGCGCGGGTCTGCATGGTATCGACCACGTTTTTCTGCGTGCCGTCGCGGCGGATGGCCGCGTAGACGTTCTCCGCCGCCTTGTTCATGGCACGGAAGGCCGACAGCGGGTACAGCACCATCGACACGCCGGCGCCGCCGAGTTCCTCGGTGGTGAACAGCGGCGTGGCGCCGAATTCGGTGATGTTGGCCAGCACCGGCACCTTCACCGCATCGACAAACTTGCGGTACATGGCCAGGTCGGTCATGGCTTCCGGGAAGATGGCGTCGGCGCCGGCTTCCACGCACGCGACGGCGCGCTCGATGGCCTTGTCCAGGCCTTCGACGGCGAGCGCGTCGGTGCGGGCCATGATCACGAAGTTCTCGTCGGTGCGGGCGTCGACGGCGGCCCGGATGCGGTCGACCATTTCACCTTGCGAGACGATTTCCTTGTTGGGGCGGTGGCCGCAGCGCTTGGCGCCGACCTGGTCTTCGATGTGCATGGCCGCCGCGCCGAACTTGATCAGCGACTTCGTGGTGCGGGCCACGTTGAAGGCCGAGGCGCCGAAGCCGGTGTCGACGTCCACCAGCAGCGGCGTGTCGCACACGTCGGTGATGCGGCGGATATCGGTCAGCACGTCGTCCAGGTTCGAGATGCCCAGGTCCGGCAGGCCCAGCGAGCCGGCCGCAACGCCGCCGCCCGACAGGTAGATGGCCCGGTAGCCGGCACGCTTGGCCAGCAGGGCATGGTTGGCATTGATGGTGCCGACTACCTGCAGCGGATGCTCGTCGGCAAGCGCCTGGCGGAAGCGGGCGCCAGCGGAGCGCGCGAGGTCGGAAGCGGAGTAGGTCATGGCGTATGCGTTGGTGAACGGGACGGGCCTAATACTGCAAGCGGTGTGCCAGGCCTTTGCCTGGCCACACGGAATATCCGCCAGCCCTTGCCAGCGCTGGGCTGGCGGGCAGGGCGGCTGGCCTGGCCACCGATTTCATGTCATCTTTCCAGCACAATTGAATTCCAAAATCACAAGTTTGGAATTCAAAGTTGAAATCCCAGGCTGCGTGGCGGACAATGTGCCAGCACTGTACGCCTGTTCGTCCCGGGTTTCACCACGCATTCCTTCCGCATTGCACCATGGCTCCTCCCGTTTCCACGCAAGCCCGTCCGCGCATCTGGGCCATCGGCATCAGCCGCCTGGCGCGCGCCTTTGCCGACCTGATTCCGGCCTACGCCGACCGGGCCGAATTCCGCATCGTCGGCAAGGGTTTCGAGGCCGCCGCCAGCGCCGTGGCGCGCGAGGCGCGCGAGGGCCGGCTCGACGTGGTGGTGGCGGGCGGCTCCAACGGCGCCTACCTGCGCCAGCACGTGGATGTGCCGGTGGTGCTGGTCAAGGTCACGGGCTTCGACGTGATGAGCGCGCTGGCCACCGCGCGGCGCATCTCGCCGCGGGTGGCGCTGGTCACGCACGCGTCGACGTATGCCGAGGTGGATGAATTCGTGCGCGCGTTCTCGCTGTCGGTCCCGGCCTATACCTACCTGACCGAGGACGACGCCGTGGCGCGCGTGAAGGCGCTCAAGCAGGAAGGCATCCAGGTCGTGGTCGGCCCCGGCCTGGTGACCGACCTGGCCGACCGCTATGGCCTGACCGGCGTGTTCCTGTACTCCGGCAACTCGGTGCGCATGGCGCTCGAAGACGCGATCGAGGCCGCGCGCCTGCGCCGCATCGAGGCCACCCGGCGCGACTACGTCAACACCATCCTGGCGCACCTGAACGAGGGCGTGGCGGCGGTGGATGCCGAAGGGCGCATCCAGTCGTTCAACCCGGCGATGGAGCGTTTTCTCGGCACTTCCGTTGCTGCCGCGGTCGGGCGCAAGCTGCAGACGCTGGCGCCAAACCTGGCGCTCGAAGGCGTGATGCAGAGCGGCGACAAGGAACTGGAAGCGATCCACAAGCTCGGCGACAAGATGGTGGTGGTCAACCGCATCCCCATCATCGGCGAGGCCGGCACCGCCGGCGCGGTGCTGACCATCCAGGACGCCAGCGCGATCCAGCGCGTGGACCGCAACCTGCGCTCGCGCGCCCGCACGCGGCCGGCCGGGGTGCGCTACAGCCTGGACGACCTGGCCGGCACCTCCGCGGCCATGACCGAGCTGCGCGAGCTGGCGCGGCGCTACGCGGCAGTCGATTCCACCGTGCTGATCGGCGGCGAAAGCGGCACCGGCAAGGAGGTGCTGGCACAGGGCATGCATGACGCCAGCCCGCGCCGCGCCTTCCCGTTCGTGGCGGTCAATTGCGCGGCCTTCCCCGAGGCGCTGCTGGAGAGCGAGCTGTTCGGCTATGAAGAGGGCGCCTTCACCGGCGCGCGCCGCGGCGGCAAGGCCGGCCTGTTCGAGTCGGCCCACAACGGCACGCTGTTCCTCGACGAGGTGGGCGACATGCCGTCCGCGCTGCAGACGCGCCTGCTGCGCGTGCTGCAGGAAAAGCAGGTGCTGCCGATCGGCGGGCTCGACGCCGTGCCGGTCAACGTGCGCGTGATCGGCGCCACCCACCGCGACCTGGCCGCGATGGTGCGCGATGGCTCATTCCGGCAGGACCTTTACTACCGCCTCAATATCCTGCGCATCGAGATGCCGCCGCTGCGCGACCGCTCCGAAGACCTGCAGGAGCTGGCCGAGCTGCTGTACCGGCGCGCCCAGGAGCGCCTGGGCATGGACCGGCCGCAGCGCCTGCCCGCCGCGGCCCGCGCGCGGCTGGCGCGCTACCGCTGGCCGGGCAATATCCGCGAGCTGGAAAACGTGACCGAACGGATCGCCGTGCTGGTGGCCGGGCGCCGGCTGGACAGCGACGCGCTGCAGCGCGAGCTGCAGGCAGCCGTGCCGGAGCTGTTCGGCGATGGCATGCTGGCGCCGGCCGAGGCCGACGCTGAGCCCGCCGCGCCGGCAACACGCCCGCGCCGTTCACTGGCCGGCGTGAAGCAGTCCAGCGAAGTCGAGCATATCCGGCGCGTGCTGGCCGAGTGCGGCGGCGACCGCGCCGCGGCCTGCCATGTCCTCGGCATCAGCCCGACCACGCTGTGGCGGCGGCTAAAGGCGGCGTGAGCCGCGCAGGCATTTACCCGGCGGGGCCGGCACGCCGGAACGGAATCGGCTGCAGCCCCTTGCCCTCCAGCCAGGCCTCATTGAACAGCCGTGCCATGTACAGGTCACCGCGGTCACATAGCAGCGTGACGATGGTATGGCCCGGCCCCATCTCGCGCGCCAGCGCCACCGCGGCGCCGACGTTGATTCCCGACGACCCGCCCAGGAACAACCCTTCCTCGCGCAGCAGGCGGTAGACCATGTCCACGCAGGTCTGGTCGTCGATGCGCACCGCGTCGTCGATGGGCGTGTCCTGCAGGTTGGCGGTGACGCGGCTGGTGCCGATGCCCTCGGTGATCGAACTGCCCTCGGACTTGAGCTCGCGGTGTTTGACGAAGTTATAGAGGGCGCTGCCGTGCGGGTCGGCCAGCACGATGCGCACGCCGGGCTTGTGCTCTTTCAGGCAGCGCGCGATGCCGGCCAGCGAGCCGCCGGTGCCGGTGGAGCAGGTGAAGGCATCGATATGCCCGCCGGTGGCGTGCCAGATCTCGGGGCCGGTGGTCTCGTAGTGGGCCTGGCGGTTGGCCAGGTTGTCGAACTGGTTGGCCCAGATCGCGTTGTCGGTCTCGTCGGCCAGCCGGCCGGCAATCTTCTGGTAGTTGTCCGGATCGGCGTAAGGCTTCGCGGGCACCGCGCGAACTTCGGCGCCGAGCATGCGCAGCCGCTCCATTTTCTCGGGTGACTGCGTATCGGGTATCACGACGATGCAGCGGTAGCCGCGCGCCGCGCACAGGTGGGCCAGGCCGATGCCGGTATTGCCGGCGGTGCCTTCGATGACCGTGCCGCCGGGCGTCAGCAGCCCGCGCCGTTCGGCGTCACGGATGATGTAGAGTGCCGCGCGGTCCTTGACCGAGCCGCCAGGATTGAGGAATTCCGCCTTGCCGTAGATATCGCAGCCGGTCTCGGCGCTCAGGCCGGCCAGCCGGATCAGCGGGGTGTGGCCGATGGTGCCGGCAAATCCATCCCTGACTTCCATGGTGCACTCCTGCCGTGCCCGCTGCGGGCGTCACATTGAGTGATAGATCGGTGCGGCGGGAATGACAAGCAGGGGGATGGCAGAAAGTGATCGGGATTGCCCCTGGCCGGGCGGATCAGGCGGCGTTGAGCCAGCGGAAACTGAAATCGCCTTCGACGAAATCCGCGCGCGAGGCGTGGAAATCGCGCATATAGGGCCGGTTCAGGTGCGATTCGAGCGCGCGCTTGGAGTCCCAGACCATGTAGATCACAAAGACCCGCGCATCCTCGGCGTCTTGCCCGACGTGGTAGTCCAGGCAGCCGGGCTCGGTCAGCCCGCGCAAGCGCAGCGTGGTGAGCTGGGATACCAGCGCCTCGCGGCGGTGGGTCTTGGCACGGGCGATGCCGACTAGCGTGTACGTTCCGGACATGGGTGAACGGGGGCGACTGGCTGGCGTCTGTGAGCACTGGGCAGGCCATTGTAGCGCCGGCGGCACCGCCCCCGGCAATGCCCGAGGACGCCGTCCGGGCATTCGGGCGGCGCTTGACAAGGGCGGGCGGCACGGTTCTTCCCCCGCAATGGGGGCTAAAGTCCTGCCGGCGGCTGCCGATAACCGGATCGACAACAAGAAAACCATCATCCGAGGGGGTAACGCATGTTGAGACGCATACGGTCGGAGCAACTGCAGGTCGGGATGTTTGTCGCCAGGCTTGGCGGCCCGTGGATCAACCATCCGTTCTGGCGCGCAAAGTTCCTGGTCGCCAATGAGGACCAGGTGCGGCAGATACAGTCGGCAGGGGTGCAGGAGGTCTGGATCGACATCCTGAAGGGCCGCAACATAGCAGCGCCGGACACGCCGGACACGCCGGAAATACCCGGACCGGTCCCGGAGTCCGCGCCCGACGCCATGGACCCGGCCACCGCGCCGCCACCCGCGGCCGCCCTTGATGCCGAGATTGTCCGCGCGCGCGAGCTGCTGCAATCCGGCAAGGCCGTGATCGGCTCGATGTTCGCCGACATCCGCATGGGCCGGGCGCTGGAGGTCAACGGCGCGCTGCTGCTGGTCGATTCCGCCTCACGCTCCCTGTCGCGCCATGGGCAGGCGTTGCTGGCGCTGGCGCGGCTCAAGGCGCGTGGCGACGAAAACTACATGCACGCCTTCGCCGTCTGCGCGCTGATGATCGCGGTCGGCCGCACGCTGGGCCTGCCCGACGACGAGGTGCGCGAGCTCGGCCTGGCCGGCCTGGTCCACGACATCGGCAAGCTGACGCTGCCCGATACCCCCATGCACAAGGCCAGCGAACGCACGCCCGAGGAAGAGGAGATCTACCGCCGGCATCCTTCGGCTGGCTACCGCATCCTGAACGAGGCCCGGCTCTATTCGAACATCCCGCTCGATGTCTGCGTCCACCATCACGAACGCGTGGACGGGCGTGGCTTTCCCTACGGCCTGGCGGGGAGCGAACTGAGCGTGCACGCCAAGATCGGCGCAATCTGCGATGCCTATGACTCGCTCACTTCCAGCCGCCCGGGCCACCAGCCGTGGTCGCCGGCCCGCGCCATGGAATACATGGCCGTGCGTGTGGACACGCTGTTCGACCGGCGCGTGTTCAAGGCCTTCACCCGCACCGTCGGCATCTACCCGCTCGGCACCGTGCTGCGGCTGCGTTCGAACCGGCTGGCCGTGGTCTGTGCGCAGAACGAGGCCGACCCGCTGCGGCCGAAGGTGATGGCGTTCTATTCCGTGTCGCAGTCAAGGCCCGTCCCAACCGAACTGATCGACCTGCGCCATAGCGACGAAACGGTGGTGGCGTTTGAGAACGCGGCCGACTGGGGGTATACAGATGAGCAGTTGATGGAGATGTATGCGGCGGTGGCCTGAACCGGGGGCAAGTCTTCAGCCCGCCACCCATTCCCCTTGCCTCAGCCGCTCATACAGGAAATCGCCCAGCACCCGCACGCGCGCGCTGTGCCTGAGATCTGGATGCGTCAGCACCCATAAATCGGTATCCATGGCTACATCGACTGGCGCCAGCCGCACCAGGTCTGGGTCGGCCCCGGCCAGCAGGCACAGCAGCATGCCGGCGCCCATGCCGTGCCGCACGGCATCCGCCATCGCCACCAGGCTGTCGGCACTGACGGCGCGGCGGGGTTCGGGCACGTGGTCGCGTATCCAGCGCGCCTGGGCAAGGTGTGACAGCGCTTCGTCCGGCACGACCCAGTCATAGGCCGCCCAGTCCGCCAGCCGCGGATGGTCGGCTTCCGTTGGCAGGCCGAGTTGCTGCAGGTAGCGCCGCGCCGCGTATGGTGCCGTCTGCAGCCGCCCGATACGACGGCCCACCAGGTACTCCGGCGGCGCATTCGCCGGCCGGATCGCCACATCGGCCTCGCGCCGGCTCAGGCTCAGGAAGCTGTTATTGATGACGATCTGCAGCTGGATGCGCGGGTGCATCGACCGGAATTCCGCAAACAGGGGCATCAGCAGGCCACCCAGCAGCGTGTCGGTCGTGGTCACGCGCAACGGGCCGCTCAACTGGCTGTCGAGGCCGGACAACTGGCGCTGGGCCGCATCGATCTGCTCGCCGACGCCGGCTAGGCGGTGCGCCAGGGCCTCGCCGGCAGCGGTCATGGCATAGCCGGTGGCATGGCGTTCAAAGAGCAGGGTGCCCAGGGTCTCTTCCAGCCGCGCCAGCCGGCGCAGGACCGTGGAATGGTTGACGTGCAGGGCGCGCGCGGCGCCAGCGAGCGAGCCGGACTGGCCCACGGCAAGGAAGTACTTCAGGTCGTCCCAGTCTGCTTCCTGCATGTTTGCATAGCCCCTTTGCAGAATTCGCCAGTTTTCGTGCTGATCTGCACAGCCTACAGTGGCGTGGCGTGCCCGGCAATGGGTGTCGGGCGGCACACCTGGATGAAAGACATGGCGATGGCGTGGATGCTGCTGGTGCTGGCGGGCCTGATCGAGATCGTGATGGCGCTGGCGCTCAAACATACCGACGGCTGGACGCGGCCCGGGCCGACGGCACTGGGCATCGGGGCGGCGCTGGTCAGTATCTTCCTGCTCAGCGCGGCGCTGCGGCATCTGCCGGTCGGGACGGCATACGCAATCTGGACCGGGATCGGGGCGATCGGGGTGACGGTGATCGGCATCCTGTTCCTGGGCGAAAGCGCCGCGCCGATGCGGCTGGTGCTGATCGGGCTGATCTTCGTGGGGATTGGCGGATTGAAGCTGCTGCCGGCGTAGGACCTTGGGGGGAATCCGTTACGGATTCGGGGTGTGGCGGGCACGTTCTGTACACTATCTGGCCAACTCCCAGGCTATAAAGTCGCCCCTCCATGAGTTTCGATGCCCTGCTGGAGCTGTTCCAGCAACGTATTCCGGCCCATCCGTGGGCCCAGATTGCCTTGTACCTGCTGGTGCTGGTGCTGATCGCCGTGGTCGCGCAGTGGCTGTTCGGCCATGTGATGTCGCGCATCGCCCATCGCTTGCTGACGGTATGGGGCAAGGCGCCCTGGAGCAAGGCGCTGACGCGATATCGTGCCTATCGGCGCTTCGGCTATGCGGTCGGGTTCGGGGTGATCACCGTCGGCATTGGCGAAGTGCCGCACATGGGCCGCTATGCGCTGGCCATCGAGCGCCTGGCCCATGCCGGCCTGTGGATCTGCTTCTTCCTGATGCTTGGCGGCGTGCTGAGCGCCTGGCAGGACGTATACGCCAGCAGCCGCCAGGCGCAGACGCGCTCGATCAAGGGCTATATCCAGGTGGGGCGCCTCGGGCTGGGGCTGGTGTGCTCGGTGCTGGTGCTGTCGATCCTGATCAACCGCTCGCCACTGTGGATGCTGTCTGGCCTGGGCGCGCTGTCGGCGGTGCTGCTGCTGGTGTTCAAGGACACACTGCTGTCGCTGGTGGCCAGTACCCAGCTGACCTCCAACGACATGCTGCGCATCGGCGACTGGATCGAGATGCCCCAGTGCAATGCCGACGGCTACGTCAAGGACATCGCGCTGCATACCGTCAAGGTGCAGAACTGGGACAACACCGTGACCACGGTGCCGACCTACAAGCTGTTCTCCGAGAGCTACCGCAACTACCGGCAGATGTTCGAATCCGGCGCGCGGCGCATCAAGCGCACGTTGCGGCTGGATGCGGGCAGCGTGCGCTTCCTGGAGGACCGGGAAGTGCAGGCGCTGATGCGCTTCCGGCTGCTGCACGACTACCTGGAAGAGAAGCAGGCCGAGGTCGACGAGGCCAACCGCCTGCTGATTGCCGCCGGCAATGACCCGGTCAACCGGCGCCGGCTGACCAATGTCGGCACCTTCCGCGCCTATGGCATTGCCTACCTGAAGGCGCACCCGGAGATCCACCACGACCTGCTGCTGAACGTGCGCATGATGGAGCCCGATTCGCAGGGCATCCCGGTAGAGATCTACTGCTTTACCGCGCTGACCGCGTGGATGGACTATGAGCGCATCCAGGGCGATGTCTTCGACCACCTGCTGGCGATCCTGCCCGAACTGGGCCTGCGCCTGTACCAGGCGCCGTCAGGCGCGGACCTGACCGGCGTGCGCATCTCGCCGGTGCTGGCCGCGGCGCAGGTGGCGGCGGCACAGGCCGCCGTCCATCATGCGCCTGCCCACGGCGCCGCCGCGAGCAGCCATCCGATCTGAGCTGCGCCTGACGCTCAGCCGACCGCGCGCGGACGCACGCGGCTGGCAGCTTCCTTGGCGCGGGTGCGGGCGGTGTCGACATCGTCGGCGTACGCCAGCGCCACGCCCATGCGGCGCTTGACGAAGCTCTCGGGCTTGCCGAACAGGCGCACCTCGGTCTGCGGCACGCTCAGTGCCTGGTCCACGCCATCGAAGACCACGCCCTGGGCATCCACGCCACCGTAGATCACGGCGCTGGCGCCGGGGCTGCGCAGCGTGGTGTCGACCGGCAGGCCCAGGATGGCGCGGGCATGCAGCTCGAACTCGTTCTGCCATTGCGTGGCCATGGTGACCATGCCGGTGTCGTGCGGGCGCGGGCTGACTTCGCTGAACCAGACCTGCTCGTCCTTGATGAACAGCTCCACGCCGAACAGGCCCATGCCGCCCAGGTCTGCCGTGACCGCCTGCGCGATGCGCTGGGCGGTTTCCAGCGCGGCGGGGTGCATCGGCTGCGGCTGCCAGCTTTCGACGTAGTCGCCGCTGACCTGGACGTGGCCGATCGGGGCGCAGAACTGCGTTTCCACCTGGCCGCTGGCGCCCATGGCGCGCACGGTCAGCAGCGTGATCTCGTAGTCGAAATCGATAAAGCCTTCCACGATCACGCGGCCGTGGCTGACGCGGCCGCCGGCCATGGCGTAGTCCCAGGCCGCCTTGACGCCCTCGGGGCCGTCGATCTTGCTCTGGCCCTTGCCGGAACTGCTCATCACCGGCTTGACCACGCACGGGTAGCCGATGCCGCCGTCGATGGCAGCCTGCAGTTCATCCAGCGAATCGCAGAACTTGTACGGGCTGGTGGGCAGGCCGAGCGATTCGGCGGCCAGGCGGCGGATGCCTTCGCGGTCCATGGTCAGGCGCGCGGCGCGGGCGGTGGGGATCACGCGCACGGTGCCGGCGGCTTCCAGGGTTTCCAGCATGGGCGTGGCGATGGCCTCGATCTCGGGCACGACCAGGTGCGGCTTTTCCGCCTCGATCAGCGCCTTGAGCTGGTCCGGGTCGCTCATGGCGATGGTGCGCGCGTGGTGGGCTACCTGCTGGCCGGGGGCATTGTCATAGCGGTCGACGGCGATGGTTTCCACGCCCAGGCGCTGCAATGCAATCAGCACTTCCTTGCCCAGCTCGCCGGAGCCGAGCAGCATCACTTTGGTGGCAGAGGGGGAGAGGGGCGTTCCGAGTGTGGTCATGGCAGCGGGTGGGACGGGAAGGAAAGCCGAGATTGTACGTGCTGGGGGCTGTCTGCGGCGCCGAAGGGGGGCGCATATTGGTATGGGCCAGGGAAGGGCGCCTGGCGCGCGTGCCACCCAATTCAGCGACGAACCATAAAAAAACCCGCGCGGGGGCGGGCTTGAAAAGGCCTGAGGATCCAAGACCGGACCGCTCAGTGTTCATGCTAGGTGCTAAGCGCGCCCTCCGCATCCCCCGTTCGGGGCGGCCCGGCACAGTGTTTCAGGAAGTGGCCATCAGCGGTGGCTGCCGCCGCGTGGCCACGGCAAATGCAATTTGCGCCAGACCCGCGGCCAGCCCCAGCGTCACGCCGACCTGCCACGCCACGGTGTAGGAACCCAGCGCGTCGTAGACCAGCCCACCGCCGAAGGCGCCGAAAAAGCTGCCGATCTGGTGGCTGAAGAACGCCACGCCGCCCAGCATGGCCTGCCAGCGCAGGCCGAAGGTCTCGGCGATCCAGCCCGATACCAGCGGCGCCACGCCCAGCCACAGAAAGCCCATCACCGCGGCGAACACCAGCGTGCTCTGCGGCGTGGGCGCCGACGTGAAGTACCAGGTCAGCGCCAGCGAGCGAATCGTATAGATGCCGCCCAGCAGCATCAGCTTGTTGAAGCGGCCGCCGGCCCAGCCGAAGAAGATGCTGCCCAGCACGTTGAAGCCGCCGATCACGCCCAGCGCCTGCGCGCTCAGCATCGGGTCCATGCCGCATACGTCCAGATACGACGGCAGGTGCGTGGTCAGGAAGACCAGCTGCATGCCGCAGACGAAATACGCCAGCGCCATCACCACGAACGGCGCGTGCCGCAGCGCGGTGCCCAGCGCTTCACGCGCGCTGTCCTGGCCGCGCCCTGCGGGCGACACCAGCGGCAGCCGGTCCACGCGCCCGGCAAACCACGCCGCGGGCAGCATCACCAGCGCCAGCAGCACGAACGCTGCCAGCCCGGCGCGCCAGCCGTAGGCCTGCGTCACCATCTGCCCGATCGGCGCCGCCAGCAGCGCGCCCAGCGAGCCCGCGCCAGACACCAGCCCCAGCACCGTGCTGCGCAGTGCCGCCGACACCGGCCGCGCCGCCACCGCCATCGCCAGGGCGCTGCCGGTGCAGGCCATCGACGCGCCAATGGCCACGCCCGCGCCCAGCGTGACGCCGACCATGCTGTGCGCGGTCGCCAGCAGCACCAGTCCGGTCACATAGAGCAGCGAGCCGGCCAGCATCAGCGGCCGGAAGCCGATCCGCGTGGCCCAGGCCCCGGCCAGCGGCTGCAGCAGGCCCCACGCCAGGTTCTGTACCGCGATGGCGATGGTGAAATCCGATACCGAGATGCCGATGTCCCGCGTCAGCGGCGGCATGAAGATGCCAAGGCTCTGGCGCAGGCCCATGGCCAGGCTGAGCATCACGGAGGCGCCGATCAGGATCGGCAATGCCGGGCGCAGGGCTTCATAGCGGGAAGGCGCGGTGGGGGTAGGCACGGTGTGGTCTCGTCGCTTGTCGTTATCGTTGTGAGCCCCGGGGCGCTTTCCATGTCTTTACATTTAAGCGTGCGCTGAATATACCGCAGGGTAGGGTGAGGGTATGCCCCAGGCCCAACCGTGTCAATTTGGCTTTGGGCGGGTCCGCCTTCCGCTTTGCCAAAGGCGGCCCCACACCTCGCTAGTCCAGACTGACCTTGGATGCCCGGATGGTCTCGCCCCAGCGCTTGATGTCGCCGCTGACCAGCGCGGCGAACTTCGGCTGCGGTTCGCCGCCCGGGATGCCGCCCATGCCGCGGAACCTGGCCACCACCTCGGGGTCGCGCATGGCCTTGCCCAGCGCTTCCTGCAGCGTGGCGGCTATGGCCGGCGGGGTCTTGGCCGGCGCAAAGAAGCCCAGCCAGCCCATCACCACGAAATCCTTCACGCCGGCCTGCGCCATCGTCGGCACGTCCGGCAGGGCCGGCAGGCGCTCGGCGCTGGTCACCGCGAGCGCGCGCAGCTTGCCGGCGCGGATCTGCGGCAGCGCCTGCGTCAGGTTGTCGAACATGAAGGTGGTTTCGCCCGCCAGCACCGAGGTGGTGGCTGGTGTCGACCCCTTGTACGGCACGTGAATCACTTCGGTGCCAGTGCGCAGCCGGAACAGTTCCGCCGTCAGGTGCGTGGTCTGCCCGATGCCGGCCGACGCGTAGGAATACTTGCCCGGGGACTGCTTGAGCTGCGCCACCAGCTCGGCCACGCTGCGCGCCGGCGCCTGCGCGCCGACCACCAGCACGTTGGCGAACGAGATCAGGTCCGTCAGCGGCATGAAGTCCTGCGGCTGGTAGGACAACTGCTTGTAGGCGCTGTAGTTGATCGCGTGCGAGCCGGTATTGCCGACCAGCAGCGTGTAGCCATCCGGCGCCGCGCGCGTGAAGGCCTGCGTGCCGATGATGCCGCCGCTGCCGGGCTTGTTGTCGACCACCACCGGCTGGCCCAGGATGGCCGATAGCTTCTGCGCCACCAGGCGCGTCGGGATGTCCGTGGTGCCGCCCGGCGCGCCGGGCACGATGATGGTGATGGGGCGCTCAGGCCAGGCCGCGGCGCTGGCGGGCAGCGGCAGCGTGGCGGCGGCGGACGCCAGCAGCAGGGCCGCGGACGTGTTGAACAGCGATTCTGGCAGCTTGTGTTTCATGGGTCTCCTCCATGTTCTGGTCTGTGTGCTGCTTGGAATGTGCGAACGGCCGGCTTGCGGCCGGCCGTTCTCTAGCCTAGGGCGGATGACATCGATGCCCTCGGTCTGGCGTGGGCCATCACTTGCCCGTCCACACCGGCTTGCGCTTCTCGGCGAATGCGGCGGCACCCTCGCGGGCATCGGCCGAGGTGAACACCGGCGCCAGCAGCGGGCGCTGGCGCTCGAACATCTCCTCGGCGCTCCAGTCTGCGGACTCGGCCACGATCTGCTTGCTGACCGCTACTGCCAGCGGGCCGTTGGCGCCGATCTCGTCGGCCAGCGCCAGCGCGCCAGCCAGCGCCTGGCCCGGTTCGGTCAGGCGGTTGATCAGGCCATAGGCGTGGGCCTGCTCGGCGCCCAGCATATTGCCGGTCAGCGCGTATTCCATGGCGATGTGGTACGGCACCCGGCGCGGCAGGCGCATCAGGCCGCCGGCGCCGGCCACCAGCCCGCGCTTGACTTCAGGCAGGCCGAACTTGGCCGCCTTCGACGACACGATCAGGTCGCATGCCAGCGCCAGCTCGAAGCCGCCGGCCAGCGCATAGCCTTCCACCGCGGCGATCAGCACCTTGCGCGGCGGCTTCTCGGTCAGCCCGCCAAAGCCGCGGCCAGGCAGGCTGGGACGCTTGCCTTCCAGGAAGCCCTTCAGGTCCATGCCCGAGCAGAAGGTGCCGCCCGCGCCGGTCAGGATGGCCACGCTCAGGTCGTCGCGGCTTTCCAGCTGGTCGATGGCGGCGGCCAGCGCGGTCGCGGTCTCGAAGTCCATGGCGTTTTTCGCCTGGGGCCGGTTCATGGTGATCAGCAGCGTATTGCCGCGGGTTTCCAGTTGCAGCGTGTCGCTCATGGGTTCTCCAGTTTTTGTCCTTATCCGGCTCAGCGCGGTGCCATGCGAATGGCGCCGTCCAGGCGGATGGTTTCGCCGTTGAGCATGGGGTTCTCCAGGATGTGCAGCGCGGTGGACGCGTATTCATCCGGTGCGCCCAGGCGGGGCGGGTGCGGCACCATGGCGCCGAGCGAGGCGCGCACGTTCTCCGGCAGCTTGGCCAGCAGCGGGGTGTCGAACAGCCCCGGGGCGATGGTGCAGACGCGGATCGCGCGCTGCGCCAGGTCGCGCGCGGCCACCAGGGTCATGCCGACGATGCCGGCCTTGGCCGAGGCATAGGGAATCTGGCCGATCTGGCCTTCGTACGCGGCCACCGACGCGGTCAGCACGCACGCGCCGCGCTCGCCGTCGATCGGTTCGTTCTTGGCCATGCGCGCGGCCCCCAGGCGCAGTGCGTTGAAGGTGCCGATCAGGTTGATGCGCACGATCGACTCGTACTTTTCCAGCGAACCCGGCGAGCCGTCCTTCTCGACCACGCGCACCGGGCCGCCCAGGCCGGCGCAATGGATCAGCGCGCGCAGCGGGGCAATGGCTTCGGCGGCGTCGTAGACGGCGTTCATCTGGTCGGTGTCGGTTACGTCGGCCTTGAGGAAGCGGACCTTGCCGCCGAATTCGTCGACCGCGGCATTGCCGCGCTCTTCCGACAGGTCGGCGATCACGACGTCGACGCCGCGTTCCACCAGGCGCCGCACGCAGGCCAGGCCCAGGCCGGAAGCGCCGCCGGTCACGACGGCGGACATATTGGTCAGTTTCATGTTGTGTCTCCTTGACTGGATGTCTGGTTCAGGCGCCGCTTACAGGCGCTCGATGATGGTGGCGTTGGCCATGCCGCCGGCTTCGCACATCGACTGCAGGCCATAGCGCTGGCCGCTGTCTTCCAGCGCATGCAGCATGGTGGTCATCAGCCGCACGCCGGAGGCGCCCAGCGGATGGCCGAGCGCAATGGCGCCGCCGCGCGGGTTCAGGCGTGCCGGGTCGGCGCCGAGCGCGCGCTGCCAGGCCAGCGGCACGCAGGCAAAGGCTTCGTTGATCTCGTAGTGGTCGATCTGGTCCAGCTTCAGGCCGCTCTTCCTGATCGCGCGCTGGCTGGCGGGGATCGGGGCGGTCAGCATCATGACCGGATCGTCGCCGCACACGTCGAACGCCACGAAGCGAGCGCGCGGCTTCAGGCCCAGGCGCTGCGCCATCGATTCGCTCATCAGCAGCATGGCGGAGGCGCCGTCACTGATCTGCGAGGCATTGCCCGCGGTCACGTTCCAGCCGATCTGCGGGAAGCGCGCGCTGAGTTCGTCATTGCGGAACGAGGCCTGCAGCGTGCCCAGCTTTTCCACCGAGGTGCCCGGGCGGATGGTTTCATCCTGCTCGACCAGCCCGTTGGGCGTGCTGATGCCGAGGATCTCGCGGCGGAAGGCGCCGCTTTCGCGCGCGGCGGCGGCCAGCTCGTGCGAGCGGGCCGAATAGCTGTCCATGTCGTGGCGCGACAGTTCGTACTTGGCGGCCACCAGCTCGGCCGCAACACCCTGTGACACCAAACCCGGCGCATAGCGCGCTTCCATCGACGGGCCGTACGGGTTCTGGCCGATGCGGGCCGAGCCCATCGGCACGCGGCTCATCGACTCGATGCCGCAGGCGATGACGATGTCATAGGCCCCGGCCATGATGCCCTGCGCGGCGAAATGCACCGCCTGCTGGCTGGAGCCGCACTTGCGGTCGATGGTGGTGGCCGGCACGTGGTCAGGAAAGCCTGCCGCCAGCCACGCCACGCGGCCCGGGCCGGCGGATTGCTCGCCCGCCTGGGTCACGCAGCCGGTGATGACGTCGTCGACCAAACCCGGGTCCAGCTGGTTGCGCTCGACCAGGCCCTTGAGGACCTGGGCCAGCAACTCGGTGGCATGGAGTTCGGTGAAGGCCGAGCCGGGCTTGGAGCGGCCCATCGGGCTGCGGATGGCGTCGACGATGACGGCTTGTTGCATGCGGTGTCTCCTGAAAAGGCTGAGCGTTGCGAGTCGTGGCTGGGATACTGAGACGTTTGTACCGAAATTTGATCGTCCAATACGATGAATTGGGATTCTGGCTTCGGAAAATCGTCCTGTAAACTCAAAAACCACGGTTTGACTTTGGAAAAGGCGAAGGGCAACATCCGGGTTTTGAGACTCGCGTATCAAAAAAACCTTGAATCAAGGCAATAACATGACGAATGCACCACACGCCTCCCTGGCCCCGCCGCCCGCCGATGCCGACGGCGAGGCGCGCCTTGTCAGCGCGCTGGCGCGGGGCATTTCGATCCTCAACTGCTTTTCGCCGACAGTGCAGGAGCTCAGCAGCCGCGAACTGATGGAACGCACCGGCCTGGCCAAGCCGACCCTGTTCCGGCTGCTCGACACCTTGTGCGAGCTGGGCCTGCTGCACTATTCGGAGCGCTTGTCGCGCTACGTGCCCGGGGTCGGGCTGATCAACCTGGCCGCGCCCGCGCTGGCACGCATGACGATCCGCCAGCTGGCGCGCCCGGCCATGCAGGAGCTGGCCGACCATATCGCCGGACAGGTCGAGCTGATCGTCGGCAGCGGCAATGCGCTGACCTACGTCGAAATCGCCCAGGGCGTGGGCAGCCATGTGTTCCGGCCCGAGGTCGGCACGCGCGTGTCGGTCTCGCGCACGGGTTCCGGACGCGGCTATCTGATGCTGTTGACCGAGGCCGAGCGCGAGGTGTATCTCGCCCAGCTCCGCGCCGCCGATCCGCAGCGCGCCGACTGGCTGCAGGAACGCCTGGCCGATGCCGCCCGCGACCTGCAAGACCACGGCTTCTGCCGCGGCCACCGCGACCTGCACCGCGAGGTCGAATCGGTTGCCGTGCCGATGCGCACCCGCCGCGACGGCGAGGCGTGGATCTTTGCCGCCTCAGTGCCGGTGTTCAGCCAGCAGAGCAAGCAGATGGAGGAAGACATCGGCCCGCGCCTGGTGAGCCTGGTGCGCAATGTAGAGGGGGCGCTGGGCGTGGCCGGATAGTCGCCACGGCTTGCTCCGAGTGACTTAACTTGGCCCTGCCATGCCCTGCGACTATTCTGAGTCGCATGTGCCACGGGAGGGGAATCCGATGCAGCAGATCCGCTTGGCGGTAACGGTTGGCGTGCTGGTGCTGCTGGCGGCGTGCGTGTCGCGCACGCTCGGGCAAGCGGCAACCGAGGCCGTACCGGTGTGGCTGGGCAGCGGCGTCACCTTTGCCGCGCTGCTGGTGTGCGCGCGCTGGTCGTGGCCGGCGGTGCTGGCTGGTGCCGGCATCGCGCTGGCGGGGTGGGGCACGGTGATCCATGGCCTGCCGCTGCCCGGCGCGGCGGCATTCGGGCTGATCGAGGTGGTCAGCCTGGGC
Source organism: Cupriavidus sp. FW305-46 (assembly GCF_058787075.1). Classification (NCBI taxonomy): domain Bacteria; kingdom Pseudomonadati; phylum Pseudomonadota; class Betaproteobacteria; order Burkholderiales; family Burkholderiaceae; genus Cupriavidus; species Cupriavidus sp. FW305-46. Next base: position 46,187 of record NZ_JBYSZI010000042.1, on the reverse strand, counting down.
ACGGCGGGCTGGATTGCCACCTATGGCCGCCGGCGCGATCCGCAAAGCCCGCTCGGTGCCACGCTGCTGATCGGGGGCGCGCTGGCGGGCGCCGCGCTGGAGGCTACGCTGGCGGTCGAGTTGTGGCGCTGGCAGCGGCCCGGGCTGGATTTGCCGATCGAGTGGCGCGCCTGGTTCTTCTCCACGGCCGCGGGGCTGCTGCTGGTGGCCCCCGTGGTGGTAGCGTTCCGCGGCTTTCGCGTGCGCCGCTCGGGCGGCATGCCGATGCAGCAGTTCGCCGCCGGCGGACTCGCCTTCATCATCTTCGTGCTGGCGGTGCTGGTGGTGTTCTCGGCCAATGCCACGCAACGCTTCGGCGGCCTGGCCTCCACGCTGGCCTATGTGCCGATGCCATTCCTGCTGGCCACGGCGCTGCTGTGGGGGCCGCGCGGCGGCGCCGTCGCCACGCTTGTCGGCTGCCTGCTGATCATCTACCGCACCGCGGGCGGCGCGGGTCCGTTCAATGTCATCGAAGGCTTTCCCGGCGAGGCCGTGGTCGAGGTGCAGGGCTTTGTCATCGTCTGGGCACTGGTGATGCTGCTTGGCCGCGCACTGTCCGAAGGGCGCCGCTCGGCGCTGGAAGATGCCCGCGCCTGGCGCCTGCGCTACGCGCGCACGCTGCAGGCAGTGGGCGTGGCCAGTGTCGAATATGACGCCGTCACCGGCCGCGCCACCTGGAGCGAAGGCGCTGCCGAACTGCTGGGCGGCACCATCCGCCAGGTCAACAGCGTCGATGAATGGCTGGACCGCGTCGATGCCGCCGAGCGCGGGCTGGTGCAGGCCAACTGGTCGGCCGTGGCGCGCGGCGACGCGCCCGACAGCGTGCAGGAATACGCGGTGACGCTGCCAGACAGCGGCAAGGTGCGCATCCATGAGCGCCTGGCCGGCATCCGCGGCGCCGACGGCCAGGTGGAGCAGGTTGCCGCCTTGCTGCGCCGGGCCACGCCGGAGCCGGCCCATGGCTGAGCCCGGGGTGTTCCTGATCCACGGCCTGGGCGGCACGCAGTATGACCTGGGCTCGATGCACAAGCGCCTCAAGCGCGCGGGCTTCGTCACCCATTCGCTGACGCTGCCTGGCCACGGCTCGCGTCCCGAGGACCTGTGCGGCGTGCGCGCCGAAGACTGGCTGGAGGCGGTGCGCGTCAAATACCGCGAGATCGTCGACCAGCATGACACGCTGCACGTGATGGGCATGTGCATGGGCGCGCTGCTGGCGGTGGAAACGGTCAAGCGCGAGCAGCACACCAAGGGCCGCCTGGTGGCGCTGGCGCCGCCGGTCTATATCGACGGCTGGGCCACGCCCTGGTACCGCGCGCTGCGCACCGTGCTCTACCGCGTTCCCGGCGTGGCGGACCGCATGAAGGTCGAAGAGGAAGAGCCTTACGGCATCAAGAACGAGCAGCTGCGCGAGATCGTCAAGGCCAAGTTCGCGCGCGGCGAGAACTTCCACTACCGCTGGGTGCCGCTGGCCTGCCTCCGCGAGGTGGACCGCCTGCGCGGCTTCGTGCGCCAGGGGCTGCAGCGCATCGCCTGCCCGACGCTGGTGGTCCATGCGCGCCTGGACGAGCTGACCAGCCTGCGCTCGGCCAACTACCTGGTCGAGCAGATCGGGCACGGCAAGCGTGCCGGCCAGGCGCGCATGCTGGTGCTGGAAGACAGCTACCACATGGTCTGCGTCGACAACGACCGCGAACTGGTAGCGAGAAGCGTGCTGGAGTTCTTCGGGGCCAGCGTCCCCACCTCGCTCGGCATGCCCAGCGACGACGCCCGCATGACCCCGGCGCAGATGACCGAGCTGCTTGCCGCCGCGCGCGCCGACCTGGAGCGCGGCGATTTTGCCGCGCTGTATGCACGCGGCAAGGGCGATTTTGCGTGGTTCCAGCCCGGCAGCAACCGCGCCAGCGGCGTCTACCGGGGCGAGCGTGCGCTGCCGCGGCTGCGCGCGTGGGCGGATGCGGGAGCGGCGTTTACCGCGTTCGGCGCGCCGGTGCTCAATGCCGGCATGGCGGTGGTGCCGGCCACGCTGCGCAGCGGCTCGCTGGACTCGCAAGGCGTGCTGGCGTTTGCGCTGCGCGACGGCAGGCTGCTGGAGGGGCGCTGGTTCCCGGACGAGATCGCGCTGGAAGACGCGCACTTCGGCGGCGCGCTGGCGGCGCAGGGGCCAAGCCCCGCCGAACAGGCCTTCGAAGCCGCGGCAGCCTTGTCGAAGACCCTGCGCCACGCACCCGGCAACGACACGCTGCTGGACCTGTACGCGCTCTACAAGCAGGGCAGCGTGGGCGATGTCAGCGGCGAGCGGCCGGGCCTGATGGACATGGTCGGCCGCGCCAAGTACGACGCCTGGGCCGCGCGCCGCGGGCTGGCACGCGAGCAGGCCATGCGCGACTACGTGACGCTGGTCAACCAGCTGAAGTCGGCGGAAACGCAGTCCGCCTGAACCACAGTTGCCCCTCAGTTGCCGGTAAACACCGGGGTGCGCTTATCCAGAAACGCCTGCACTGCCTCACGGTGGTCGGCGGTCTGGTGCGACAGCGCCTGGAAGCCGGCGGACAGTTCCAGCAGCGTATCCAGGCGGGTATGCATGGCCTCGCGCATCAGGCGCTTGGCCAGGCGCACCGCGTGCGGCGGGTTGGCGGCGATGCGGCCGGCCAGTTCATAGGCCGTGGGCAGCAGCGCCTCGGGCGCGACCACGCGCGACACCAGGTTCCATTCCAGCGCCAGCCTGGCATCGATCGGCTGGCCGGTGAAGGTCATTTCCGCCGCCCGCGACAGGCCGATCACGCGCGGCAGCAGCCACGCGCCGCCGTCGCCGGGGATGATGCCGAGCTTGACGAAGGACTCGGCAAACTGCGCCCGCTCCGAGGCAATGCGGATGTCGCACATGCACGCCAGGTCCAGCCCCGCGCCCATGGCCGCGCCATTGACCGCGGCGATGACCGGCACTTCCAGGTTGAACAGCGCCAGCGGCAGCCGCTGGATGCCGCAGCGGTAGTCCTGCCGGATTTCCATGCCCGGCACTGCGCCGGAGGCCTGGCGTTCCATGTCCTTGATATTGCCGCCAGACGAGAACGCCGTGCCCGCGCCGGTAATGACCACCGCGCGCACGCTGCGGTCGCCGTGGATGCGGTCGATCGCGGCCAGGAACTCCGCCACGGCGGTATTGCCGGTCAGCGGGTTGCGGCGCTCGGGCTCGTTCATCGTCAGCGTGACGATATGGTCCTGCTGCTCGTAGAGAAGGAAGTTGCTCATGGTGATGTCTCCGGATACGGCGATGCGGGCTGGTTGCCTGCCTTGGCGCCAAGGCTAAGCCACCGGCGCCTGCACCGTCCAATATTCATTTCTTCATCAGCAATATCCGACGCATATCGCTCGGCAGGCTCGGGACGCCAGCCGCCTTGCGCCGGCTGCACGACTTTCTGCGGGTAATCCCTGTACCCATAATCGAATCGCTCACCGATTATCTATAGGCCCAGGCCACCGCCCGGCATCGCGCAGTTCCGTAATCCTGCAGTCCCGAATTCCAACAAGAATGCCCTCCAGGAGACGATATGAGCCATGCGTTGACGCAGGCGACGGACCCCGTTGCCCCCGATGTTGCAATCCACACCCACCGCGTCATGAGGCGCGCCACAGGCTTCCTGGCAGCGGCCCTGGCGCTGGTGATGCAGGTCTTGCCCGCCGGCGCCGCGGCGCCGCGCAATGCGGCAGCCAAGGTTGACGGCGCCTTTATCAGTGCCAACGCCAGCACCGCCCGCGACTGGCCCAGCCACGGCCTGGACTATGCCGAGACCCGCTTCAGCCGGCTCAGGCAGATCGATGCCGCCAACGTGCGCGACCTGGGACTGGTGTGGACCTACAACCTGGAGTCGACCCGCGGCGTGGAGGCAACCCCGCTGGTGGTGGACGGCGTGATGTACGTCACCGCGTCATGGAGTGTGGTGCATGCGGTCGATGCGCGCACCGGCAAGCGGCTCTGGACCTTCGATCCCAAGGTGGACCGTTCGCTCGGCTATCGCGGCTGCTGCGACGTGGTCAACCGCGGCGTGGCGCTGTACCAGGGCAAGGTGTTCGTGGCTGCCTACGATGGCCGGCTGATCGCGCTGGATGCGGCGAGCGGCCGCAAGCTGTGGGAGAAGGACACCATCATCGACCGCAAGTACTCGTACACCATCACCGGCGCGCCGCGCGTGTTCAAGGGCAAGGTCATCATCGGCAACGGCGGCGCCGAATATGGCGTGCGCGGCTACATCACCGCCTATGACGCCGGCAGCGGCGAGCAGAAGTGGCGCTGGTTCACGGTGCCGGGCGACCCTTCCAAGCCGTTCGAGGATGAGTCGATGGCTGCGGCGGCCAAGACCTGGGACCCCAGCGGCAAATACTGGGAGGCGGGCGGCGGCGGCACGGCCTGGGACACGCTGGCCTTCGACCCCGAGCTGAACCTGATGTACGTGGGCACCGGCAACGGCGCGCCGTGGTCGCACAGCAAGCGCAGCCCGGCCGGGGGCGACAACCTCTACCTGGCGTCGATCGTCGCGCTCGATCCCGACACCGGCAAGTATGTCTGGCACTACCAGGAGACCCCGGGCGAGAACTGGGACTACACCTCGACCCAGCCGATGATCCTGGCCGACCTGAAGCTCGATGGCCAGATGCGCAAGGTCATCCTGCACGCGCCCAAGAACGGCTTCTTCTTCGTCATCGACCGCACCAACGGCAAGTTCATCTCGGCAAAGAACTTCGTCGACGTGAACTGGGCCACCGGCTATGACGCCAATGGCCGCCCCATCGAGCGGCCCGAGGCACGCGCCGCCGACAAGCCTTATGACTCCGTCCCCGGTCCGTACGGCGCGCACAACTGGCATCCGATGTCGTTCAACCCGCAGACCGGGCTGGTCTACCTGCCGGCGCAGAACGTGCCGATCAACCTGATGGACGACAAGGCCTGGAACTTCAATGAAGGCAAGCCCGGCACGCCGCATGGCAACGTGGGCTGGAACACCGCCAAGTTCCTGAACGCCGAGCCGCCCAAGGGCAAGCCCTTCGGCCGGCTGATTGCCTGGGACCCGGTGCGGCAGAAGGCCGCGTGGACGCAGGAACATGTGTCGCCGTGGAACGGAGGCACGCTGACCACGGCCGGCAACCTGGTGTTCCAGGGCACCGCCGACGGCCGCTTTGTCGCCTATGACGCGCGCAGCGGCGACAAGCTGTGGGAGTCGCCCACCGGCACGGGCGTGGTGGCGGCGCCGGTCAGCTTCGAGTTGAACGGCAAGCAGTATGTGTCGGTGGCAGTGGGTTGGGGCGGGGTCTACGGACAGGCCCAGCGCGCCACCAACCGGCAGGGGCCGGGCACGGTCTACACCTTCGCCCTCGGCGGCAAGGCACCGCTGCCGGTCTTTGCCGAGTACCGCACCGCCAAGCTGCTGCAGGGCGTGAAATATGACCCGGCGCAGGTCAAGGCGGGCACCGGCCTGTACGTCAGCAACTGCGTCCTGTGCCACGGCGTTCCCGGCGTGGACCGCGGCGGCAATATCCCCAACCTGGGCTATATCGATGCCGCCTATATCGAGAACCTGGACAAGGTGGTCTTCAAGGGGCCGGCGATGGCGCGCGGCATGCCTGACTTCACCGGCAAGCTGACGCCGGACGACGTCGAGAAGATCAAGGCCTTCATCCAGGGAACCGCTGACGCGGTGCGGCCCAAGCCCTGAGGGCTGGGCCGGGCGGAGCCTCAGTCCTCGGCCTGGAAGCCGGTCGCCTCCACGATCGGCTTCCAGGCGGCGCGTTCCAGCTGGATGCGGCGGCGGCCCTCCTGGCCGGGGCGCGCCACCACTTCCAGGCCCAGCGCTTCCAGCTTGGCCGCAGTGGCGGCGTTGGCCGAGGCGGCGAGGAACATCTTTTCCACCTGCGCCACCACGTCAGGCTGCGTGCCAGCGGGCACGAACACGCCGTACCAGCTGGTGGCGTGGTCATACTGGCTGAAGCCCTGTTCCTTCATGGTGGGCACTTCGGGCAGCGCCTTGGCGCGGCGCGTGCCGCTCACCCCAAGGAAGCGCAGCTTGCCGCCCTTGTACAGCGGCATCATGCTGGCCACGGCATCCCAGCCGATCGACACATTGCCGCTGACCACATCCACCAGCATCGGCGACGCGCCGCGATACGCCGCGGGCGTGATGGCGATGCCTTCGGCCTTGCCCAGCGCCACCGTGCCCAGGTGGCCGGCGCTGCCGATGGTGGCCAGGCCCAGGCTGGCGCCGCCCGGGTTGCGCCTGGCCCAGCTCACGTATTCCTTCATGTTCTGGTAAGGCTGCTGCACGCCGGTCGCGACCGCGGTCGGCACATCGGTCAGCACCGCCGCGGGCACAAGGTCCTTGTCGGCGTCGTAAGACAGCTTCTTGTAGGTCAGCGGAAAGATCGTGAACAGGGGCGAGGGGCCAATGAACACGGTCTTGCCATCGGGCCTGGCGCGCTTGACGTAGTCGAGCGCAAGGCGCGCCGATGCGCCGGGGCGGTTTTCGACCACCACCGTGCCGTGGCCGTCCTGGCGCAGCTGCTCGGCATACAGGCGCGCCAGGCTGTCGGCGGCGCCGCCGGGGGCGTAGCCGACGATGATATGCATCGGCTCGGCATCGGCCGCGCTAACCGGAGCGGTCATGGCGAAGGTGGCGGCAGCGACGGCGGTCATGGCCAGCAGCCGGCGCGTCAATCGGATTTGATCAGTCATGGCAGTCAGGGAACGATGTTGAGAGGGTGTCAGGGCAGGGTGGGCCACTGGCCCGTGAGGTCATGGATCGATTCATACAAGGCCGCCGCACGCAGCAGCGGCGCGTCGCCGCGGAAGCGCCCGACCAGCTGCAGCCCGATCGGCAGCCCGTCGCCGCCAAAGCCGCAGGGCAGGCTGATGGCCGGATGCCCGGTCATGTTGAACGGCATGGTCCACGGGAACCAGTTCGCGCGCACATCGGGATAGTCCTGGCCGTCGATTTCGATCTGGCCGAACAGGTCTTGCTCCAGCGGCAGCGCGGTGCGTGTGATGGTGGGCATGGCGAGCAGGTCGGCGCGTCCCAGCAGCGCCTGCACGCGCAGGAACAGTTGCGAGCGCTCGAACATCGCCTGCTGGTATTCCACTGCGGTGAATGCGGCGGCGGATTCTACCTGGCGCACGAAGGTCGGGCTCAGCGCCTCGCGGTGCTGGGCCAGGATCGGCGCAAAGCGCGTGCGCCATACGGTGTGGTTGATGGCACGCCAGACGGGCTCGACGTCGAACCCCTCGCCGCCGAACGGCTCCAGTTCGGCGCCCAGCGCGCGCAGCTTGTCCAGGCTGGCCTCGAACGCGCGCGCCACGTCCGCCGACACCGGACGGCCCGGCGGCGCCAGGCAATACAGGATGCGCCGGCCACGCAGGTCGCCCTGCGGCTGCGCTGCGGCCACGTAGTCGGCGGCGGGTACGCCGATCGACCACGGGTCGCACGGGTGTTCGCCGGCCATGGCCTGCAGCATCAGGCCGGTGTCGGCCACCGTGCGCGTGGTCGGCGTCACGTAGGTCTGGTTGCCGAACAGGTCCTGCGCCTGGCTGTGCGGAATCACCCCCTGGCTCTGCTTGATGCCTACCACGCCATTGCAGGCGGCGGGAATGCGCGTGGAGCCGCCGCCATCGGTCGCCACCGCCAGCGGCGCGATGCCGCTGGCCACTGCCACCGCGGCGCCGCCGCTGGAGCCGCCACTGGTGCGCTCGGCGTGCCAGGCATTGCGGGTGCGCCCGAACAGCGGCGAATCGGTCAGGCATTTGGAGCCGAATTCCGGCGTGGTGGTCTTGCCGACCAGGATCGCGCCCTGCGCGCGCAACCGCGCCACCGCCACGGCGTCGTCGGCCGGCACGTTGTCGCGCATCGGCACGGCGCCAAAGGTAGTGCGCACGCCGCGCGTGTTGACGATGTCCTTGGCGGTGAACGGAATGCCGTGCAACGGAGGCAGCGGCCGGCCGGACATCACTGCCGCTTCCGCCGCGCGCGCCGCGGCCATGGCCTCGTCCGCGCACAGCGTGATAAAGCAGTTCAGCACCGGCTGCAGCCGCTCGGCGCGCGCCAGCACCGCAGCGGTCAGTTCCACCGGCGAGATTTCCTTGCGCCGGATGCGCTGCTGCAGTTCGGCGGCGCTGGCAAGACAAAGCGCTTCGCTCATTGGACGGGCGTCTCCTGAAGATGGCCGCGCGTGCCGGTATCGGCGCGCGCAGGCGTGATGGCGATAAGCCAGGGCCTGTTCACATATAAAACGTTTTATATGTGAACAGGCCCTGGAACAGCCATCTTACAACCGGCCCGCACGCGGGGACTATCGCCGCCAGGTGCCATCGGCGAGGAAGCGTTCGGCAAGCTCCGGGATGCACTGCGCCACCGTGCGCGCAGCCTGCGTGAACGGACGCAGGCTGCTGGCCGCCAGCACCACCGACTGGCGCATGGCGCGCTCGCCCAGCGGCAGGGCATCCATCAGGCCGCTGGCCAGTTCTTCCGCCACGGCGTGGTAAGGCAGCACGCTGAAGGCCATGTGATCGGCCATGATCCGCTTGATCACGGCGGAGGAGCCGGCCTGCATCACCACCGCCAGGCTGAATTTCTGCCGCGTGGCGAGGTCGTCGAGGAGCGTGCGGATGGCATTGGGCGGCACCGGCAGCACCAGTGGGAAACGCGCCAGCTGCCGCGTGGCCAGCGGACCTGGCCCGATGCCCAGCTCGCGGCACCGTTCGGCCAGCCGCTCGCGGTGCCCGACCAGCATCAGCGGGGTCTCGAACAGGCGCCGGTAGCTGTTGCGCCCGGCGGCGCGGTAGCGGTTGACCACGCCGAGATCGATCTCGCCCTGCGACAGGCGCGTTTCGATATCGCCGCTATATCCCTCCACGATGCGCAGACGCACACCGGGATAGCGCGTGCCGATCTCGGCCAGCAGTGCACTGGACAGCGCCGGCGACACCGCTGGCACCAGGCCGATGGTGACCACGCCGCTGACATGGCCGGCGTGGCCGCGCGCGGTGTCCAGCAGCTCGGTCGCGCCGTCCAGCAGCGGCACGGCCTGCGCCAGCAACTGGCCGGCGAGCGAAGTCAGCGCCACGCCGCGCCCGTTGCGATAAAAGAGGGCGCCACCGATCAGGCGCTCCAGCGCCGCGACTTGCCGGCTGACCACCGACTGCGCCAGCCCCAGCCGTGCCGCGGCGCTGGTGACGCTGCCGGTGCGGGCCACCTCCACAAAGATGCCAAGTGCCTTCAGGGTAAGTTCGTCTTGCATGTTGCAGCGTTTTCGAGGTCAGCCTGGATTTGCTGTTAGTGGAATTCTGCTATGCATTGTAGACATTGATCGATGCCATCGGAGGCGTCTATCGTCCCCTCTACGCCATGGCCGTGCCCGATGGCCAGACCAAAAGGAGACATGCAGCATGCCAATCCACGCCGAACATCATCCGCTTATCTCACTGGAAGCCCCGGAAGCCGACATGCTGGCGCGGGTCCAGGCCCTGGTCCGGGAGCAGATCGGGCCGCAGGCCGAGCAGGTCGGGCGCGAGGACGTTTTTGCCTGGGACACGTTCCGGCTGCTGGCGGCCGAGGGCGTCATCGCCACCGCCTTTCCGCGCAGCCTGGGCGGCACCGGGGCTTCGATGCTGCTGCGCGTGCGCATCATCGAGGAACTGGCGCGGGCATGCAGCACGGCCGCGTCGCTGGTCACCGGCACGGACCTGTCGTCGCGGCCGATCGTCGCCGGTGGCTCGGATGCGCTGTGCAGTGCCGTGGTACCGAAACTGGCATCGGGCGAGTTGCAGGCGGCCTTTGCGCTGTCCGAGCCGGGTGCCGGGTCGGACCTGGCCGGGCTGCAGGCCACGGTCCGACGCGATGGCGGCCACTATGTACTGAACGGCACCAAGAAGTTCATCACCCGCGCGGGCGTGGCCGACATGTACGTGGTGGTGGCGCGCCTGGCGGACGGCCCGGCCGGCAGCAAGGGGCTGAGCGCCTTCCTGGTGCCGCGCGCCAGCGCCGGGATCTCGGTGTCGCCGACCATCCCCAAGATGGGCTGGAACGGTGTGCCGATCGCCGAGGTGTATTTCGATGAGGTAGCCGTGCCGGTCGGGAACCGCCTGGGCGAAGAAGGGCAGGGGATGGCGCTGGCGCAGGATACGCTGGTGCGGGCGCGCATCGGGCACGCCGCCATCGCGCTGGGCCGCATGAGCGGGGCGCTGCAGATCGCGGCCCAGTACGCGGATGTGCGGCAGGTATTCGGGCGCACGGAGGGAGAGCACCAGGGCATCCAGTGGATGCTGGCGGACATGGGCGCACGCATCGAGGCCGCCCGCTGCCTGGTCTATGCCTGCGCGCAGCGCTACGACCGGCAGGATCCCGATACCTCGATCCATGCCTCGATCGCCAAGATGCACAGCACTGACCTGTGCATGAAGGTGGTGGTGGACTGCCTGCAATTGCTCGGCGGCAACGGCTACCTGAAGGCCTATCCGCTGGAGCGCTTCATGCGCGACGCCAAGATGAACCAGATCGGCGAGGGGACCAGCGAGGTGCACAAGAACCTGATCGGGCGCTACCTGATGAAGACCGCGGCGGCAATGCCATGCCACCCGTGCCTGGACCTGGCACCCGACCTGTTCGGAGCCGCATGATGACGCACACGCCTGAGCAAGCGCGGCAGCAGGACGCCGGCCATGATCCGCTCACCAATCCCCTGTGCCGGCGGCTGGGCATCCGCTGGCCCGTGTATGGGCTGGCACACAGCATCGAAGTGGCCGCCGCCATCTCCAATGCGGGCGGGCTTGGGGTCTACGCGGCCGCGCGCGACGGCCCCGACGAACTGGCCGGCAAGCTGCGCGACCTGTGCCGCCTGTGCCCGGATCGCCCGGTCGGCGTGGACCTGCTGTTGCCCACCGCCTTGCCGGGCGCGGTGGATGCGGACACCGTCGCCGCGGCGGTGCCCGAAGGGCACAAGGCATTCATCGACACCCTGTTTACGCGCTTCGCGGTGCCGCCAGCCACGCAGGGCAACTTCTTCTCGCAGTATGTCCGCTCGCAGGCGCTCTTCGAAGAGCAGGTCGAGGCCGTGGCGCAGAGCGACATCGAAGTCTTTGCCGCCGGCGTGGGGACGCCGGCCGGCACGCTGGCGCGCGTGCGCAAGGCCGGCAGGACCACTATGGCGCTGGTCGGCTCGGCGCGGCATGCGCACAAGGCCATCGAGGCCGGCGTCGATATCCTGGTGGCACAGGGCTATGACGCCGGGGGCCATACCGGCCCGATCGGCACCTTCACCCTGGTGCCGCAGATCATTGCCGCGGCGCAGGGGCGGCCGGTGCTGGCCGCCGGCGGGGTCGGCACCGGAGCGCAGATTGCCGCGGCGCTGGCAATGGGTGCGCAAGGCGCATGGCTGGGCACGCTGTGGCTGGGCACCAGCGAGCAACAGCTGGCCGGCCCGCTGGCCGACAAGCTGATCGCCGCCGGCAGCGAAGACACCGTCATCACGCGCGCACATAGCGGCAAGCCTTGCCGCGTGGTGCGCAGCGCCTTCTCGGACGCGTGGGAGGAACCGGGCGCGCCTGCCCCGCTGGAGATGCCATACCAGCAGGCGCTCACCGGGCGGCTGCTGGCAGCCGTTGAACAGCATGCCGTGGCGCCGCTGATGTACGAAGCAGCCGGCCAGAGCGTGGCCTGGGTCCGCCAGGTCGAACCGGTGGCAACCGTGATGCACCGCCTGGTGCAGCAGACGCGCGAGGCACTGGCGGCGCTGCGGCCTTACCTGGAGGCCCGCAGCGCCTGACGTCCCGCAGACCCTCAAACGGCAAAGACCGTGACACGCATGGAGACCCGCATGAACCGCAGACAATTCACCATTTCGACAATGCAGGCGGCACTGGGACTGTCCGTGCCGGCATGGCTGCCAGCCGCGGCGCGCGCGTCCGCGCCGCCCCCGCCGGCTGGCTACCCGGGCCGCGTGGTGCACGCCGTGGTGCCATATCCGGCCGGCGGCGTGGTCGATATCACCATCCGCACCGCCACGGACCGCATGTCGCTGGCCATGCCGCAGCGCATCCTGGTGGAAAACCGGCCAGGCGCCGATGGCAAGATCGGCGTTGAGGCCGTGTCGCGGGCCGAGCCGGACGGCTACACCTTGCTGGCGGCCACGCCGGTACTGTCGGTGAGCGAGAGCCTGTATTCGCAGACATCGATCCGGGTCAGGGACTTCCGTGCCATCGGCGCCGTGGCCGCGGTGCCGGCCATATTCGTGGTGGCGGACTCGGTGCCTGCCAGGACGCTGGCGGAGTTTGTCGCCTGGGCCCGCGAACGGCCCGGCCGCATCAACGTGCCCAATCCCGGCACCGGCAGCTCCATCCACCTGGGGCAGGAGCTGTTCTTCGAGGCCACCGGCATCAAGGCCGTCAATATCGGCTACAAGGGGCAGCCGCCGTCCGTTCCGGACCTGGGCCAGGGGCAGCTGCATTTCGCGCTGTTGTCGCAGTCGATTGCCTTGCCGCTGATCAAGGCCGGGCGCGTGCGCGCGCTGGCCGCCAACGCCGGGCAGCGCACCCAGTCGCTGCCCGAGGTGCCAACCATTGCCGAGGCCGGCTACCCCGGCGTGCTGGTGCGCTCCTGGTATGGCCTGGCGGCGCCGGCGCGCACCCCGGACAAGGTGATCGCCTACCTGAGCGGGGTGCTGCAGCAGGCCATGGGAACGGCCGACGTGCGCACCAAGCTGGCCGGACTCGATGCGGAGATCCTGGCGCTAGACGCGCCGGCCTTCGACCGGCTGATCGCGGCGGAGCAGGTCCGCTGGGCCGCGCTGATCAAGGCCCGCAATATCCAGGCAAGTGCCTAGTGTCTCGCGGCGCGTCACAACTCAGGGACGCGCCGGGGATGCCAGGTACGCCTGAAGGCCGTCTGCCGGCAAGGCGCGTGAAAACAGCCACCCCTGGCCGAACTGCGCACCGCGCTCGCGCAGGAAGCGCGCCTGCTCCTCATGCTCGATGCCCTCGGCCACGACCTCGAAGCCCAGCGCCTCGGCCATGGCGATGATGTGCGGCGCCACCGAGCTGGAAGCCGCCTCGCGGCCGATGGTGTCGATGAACGACTTGTCGATTTTCAGCACATCGACCTTGAACACCTGCAGGTAAGACAGGCTGGAGTAGCCGGTGCCGAAGTCGTCGATGTAGATCGGGTGCCCGGCATCGCGGAAGGCCTGGATCACTTCGAGCGCGGTCTCGGCGTGCAGGAAGCTGCGTTCGGTGATCTCGATGCGGATCTGCCGGGGCGCGATCCCGGTGCCCCTCAGGCGCGCGGTAAGTACGTCGAGAAAACGCGGCGAGCTGACGTCATCCGCGCAAACATTGATCGACACATAGAAGCCGGGCCTGGCGCGCAGCAGCGGACCCAGTTCGGCGATGGTGCGGTCGAGCACGAGGTCGGTGATCTGCGGCATCAGCCCGGCCTGCTCGGCCAGCGTGATCAGCAGGTCGGGCGGCACCGGCTGGCCGTCGCGCTTCCAGCGCAGCAGTGCCTCCGCGCCCACGCAGCGGCCGTCGTGCAGCGCGACGATCGGCTGGTAATGCACCTCCAGCCGGCGGCGGCGCACGGCATTGCGCAGCGCGCCCTCCATGGTCACGCGGCGCGACATGGCGCGAAACACCAGCGCGGCCAGCAGCACGCCGATCGCCAGCCCGGCCACGACGAAGGAGCCTACCAGCATTGGCCAGGTGGCCAGCAGCGCGGTGGGCGGCGCCAGAACCACGGCCGCGAACGGAATCCGGGTGGAACGGCGCACGGAACTGCCGGGATTGTCGAGTTCGTCGGCGCCGTTGGCGTTGCGCCGGTATTCCCGCTCCATCTGCGCCACGTCGGAGCCGGTGGTGGTGGCGATGAAGACGCCCGTGGCGGTATTGACTGCACCGATGTGCCGGCCATCGAGCTCAACGATGTCGACGAATGACTTGGGGTCGATCGATACGTAGTGGCCGTGGCGCCCTACCAGCATGGCGGGGCCGGGCGCGCCAAACGGGTTGTCGAGGTCGAACCAGTATTCAAAGCCCTGGGTGTCGCGCCAGTCTGGCTCTGGCAATGTCATATGCCGCCGGAAGACGTCGCCCAGCAGTGCCGAGCACAAGCGGTAATTGCCGGCATAGCGCCCGGCATCGCGCAGGTGGTGGAAGGTGAAGGTGATTCGCCTCAGGCTGGCCAGGTTGCCGTCTGAGCAAGGCGCGTCGGGCAGGTCTTCCATTTCATGCAGCGCGCCGGTGGCGTCTGCCATGACCATCCCCATGCGGGCGACGGCAGCATTGGCAAGCATCTGCAGTTCCGCCACCTCGCGCCGTGCGACCTCCTCTTCGGCCACGCGCATGCTGGCCGCAATCGGCAACACGGCCGCGGCAAACGCCAGTATCACTGCCATCGCAAGGAACAAAGGCCGCTTCATTGTTGTCCTGTCAGCCATGCGTTGTCGAAGGGTACTACGCGCCGTCGCTGCTGCGCAGCATGCGCCATCGTCGCGCGCATTCAGATTCTTTTTGCAAAGCGATGAATTTTTTCGTGCGCCGCGCAATAAGGCAAGCATGACTTGCGCAATGCCGGCAGAATCCGGAAAGTAGGGGGCACGAATGCCCGCATAGAGGACTTGGCCCATGACCACCGCCCCATTTGCAAGACAATTACCATCGGCCCGGCTTGCCGCCCGGCGCGTCGGCGGCCGGCACGCGCCGGCCGTGCCCCCGGGCAACGGCTGAGGGGGGCGCATGGCGCTGGTGCTGCTGATCGCGCTGCCCCTGCTGGCCGCGGCGCTGACGTGGTTGATCGGCATGCGCGCCGCGCGCATGCTGGCGCCTGTCGTCATCGGCTTGCCGCTGGCCGCGCTGGTGCTGCTGCTGAGCCTGCGCGGCGCGGTCTTCGAGCAGCCGGGGCATGCGCTGGGCTGGCGCGTGGCGTGGCTGCCGCAGCTCGGGCTGGACCTGTCGCTGCGGCTGGACGGCCTGTCGTACCTGTTTGCGCTGCTGGTGCTCGGCGTGGGCCTGCTGGTGATCCTGTACGCGCGCTACTACCTCGCGCGCAATGAATCCGCGGTGCGCTTCTTCTGCCTGCTGCTGCTGTTCATGGCGGCCATGCTGGGCGTGGTGCTGGCAGGCAACCTGCTGCTGCTGGTGGTGTTCTGGGAGCTGACCAGCATCCTGTCGTTCCTGCTGATCGGCTTCTGGTCATGGCGCACCGATGCGCGCCAGGGCGCGCGCATGGCGCTGGCGGTCACGGGCGGCGGCGGGCTGGCGCTGCTGGCCGGGGTGCTGCTGCTGGGCCATATCTGCGGCAGCTTCGAGCTGTCCGTGGTGCTGGCGCAGGCCGGCAAGGTGCAGCACCACCCGCTGTACCTGCCGATGCTGGTGCTGGTCCTGCTGGCGGTCTTCACCAAGTCAGCGCAGTTCCCGTTCAGCTTCTGGCTGCCGCATGCCATGGCCGCGCCCACGCCGGTCTCGGCCTACCTGCACTCGGCCACCATGGTCAAGGCCGGCGTGTTCCTGCTGGCGCGGCTCTATCCGGTGCTGGACGGCACCAACGGCTGGTTCTACCTGGTCAGCATGACGGGGCTGGCCACGCTCATCGTGGGCGCCGGCCTGGCGCTGCTGCAGCGGGACCTGAAAGGGCTGCTGGCTTATTCCACCATCAGCCACCTGGGCCTGATCACGCTGCTGTTCGGGCTCGATACCCAGCTCAGCACGGTGGCGGCCATCTTCCATATCATCAACCACGCGGTGTTCAAGGCGTCGCTGTTCATGGCGGCAGGCATCATCGACCATGAAACCGGCACGCGCGACCTGGACCGCCTGCACGGGCTGGCGCGCTACATGCCGCACACCGCGGTGCTGGCCATCGTGGCATCGCTGTCGATGGCGGGGGTGCCGTTGTTCAATGGCTTCCTCAGCAAGGAAATGTTCTTCGGCGAGACCCTGGCGCAGGGCCTGCTGGGCGACTTCAACTGGGTGATCCCGACCGCGGCGACGCTGGCGGGGGCGCTGACGATGGCCTATTCGCTGCGCTTTATCTACGGGGTGTTCTTCGGCGCCCGGCAGCCCGACGTGCCCAACTACCCGCCGCACGAGCCGCCGCGCTTCATGAAGGTGCCGGTGGAGTTCCTGGTGGTGATCTGCCTGGTGGTCGGACTGGTGCCGGCCTATACCGTGGGCGACCTGCTGGCGGCGGCTTCGCTGGCCACGCTGCGCGCGCCCCTGCCGGAGTACAGCCTGAACCTGTGGCACGGGGTCAACCTGCCGCTGCTGATGAGCCTGGTGTCGATGGCCGGCGGCGCGGCGCTGTTCTTCCTGCGCCGCGACGCGCTGCGGCGCCTGCAGCAGGCGATCGACCACCTGAGCGCGCGCCAGTCGTTCGAGCATGGCATGCATGCGCTGGAACGCTTTGCCGCGGCCGTCACGCGCTGGCTCGAGAACGGCTCGCTGCAGACCTATGTCGCCTGGATGCTGCTGGCGCTGCTGGCCGTGCCGGCATACTTCCTGGCCGACCTGGAATGGCTCGGCGGCAGCGTGCCGGCGGGCGCCATCGACCTGATCGGGGCCGCCACGCTGGCGCTGCTCGGGCTGTTCGGGGTAGGCGTGGTGGTGACGCACCGCCAGCGGCTGCTCGCGCTGGTGCTGCTGGGCGGCTGCGGGTTGATGGTGTCGATGGCGTTCCTGCGGTTCTCCGCGCCGGACCTGGCGCTGACGCAGATCTCGGTTGAGGTGGTGACGATCCTGGTGCTGGTGCTGGCGCTGTTCTACCTGCCGCGCGACACGCCGGAGCACGCCGGGGCTGCGCGCCGCGGGCGGGATGCGGTGCTGGCGCTCGGCGGCGGCACTTTGCTGGCAGTGGCGGCCTACGCGGTGATGACACGGCCTTATGACCCGGTGTCTGCCTTCTACATCGACCAGTCCGTGCCCGGCGGCGGCGGGCACAACGTGGTCAACGTGCTGCTGGTGGATTTCCGGGGCTTCGACACCATGGGCGAGATCTGCGTGCTGCTGATCGCAGGGCTGGCGGTGCAGGCGCTGCTCAAGGGCATGCGGCTGGACACGCCGTCGGCAGCGCCCGATGGCCTGCCGTGGAGCAGCCAGGCGCATCCGCTGCTGCTGGCCATGCTGGCGCGGCTGATGCTGCCGCTGACGCTGCTGGTGGCGGTCTTTATCCTGCTGCGCGGGCACAACCTGCCGGGCGGCGGCTTTGTCGCGGCGCTGATCACATCGGTGGCGCTGCTGCTGCAGTACGTTGCCAGCGGCGTGCGCTGGACCGAAGCGCGCATTGCGCCGGACTATCGCGCTATTGCCGGCGGGGGCATCCTGCTGGCGGGCCTGACCGGACTGGGCAGCCTGGCCTTCGGCTATCCGTTCCTGACCACTGCCTTCGGGCATTTCCACATACCGGGCATCGGCGAGGTGGAACTGGCCACGGCGATGCTCTTTGACCTGGGAGTCTTCTGCACCGTGACCGGAACCACGCTGGTGATCGTATCGCACCTGGGCGTGCGCAACCTGCCGCCGGCACAGGCCGCGGAGGACGCCTGATGGCCGCGCTCTACGCCATCACCGTCGGCATCCTGGCCGCGGGCGGCATCTACCTGCTGCTGCGCGAGCGCGTCTTCACCGTGGTGCTGGGGCTGACGCTGCTGTCGTATGCGGTCAGCCTGTTCCTGCTGGGCATGGGCCGCCTGTCGATCGGGCGGCCGCCGGTGATCGTGGCGGGCGCCAGCTATGCCGATCCGCTGCCCCAGGCGCTGGTGCTGACCGCGATCGTGATCGCGTTCGGCATGACGGCGTTCGCGGTGGTGCTGGCGCTGCGCTCGCTGGGGCTTACCGGCAGCGACCACGTCGACGCCGCCGGCCAGCCCGAGGGGCGCGCCGCCGATGGCGGTAAGCAGGGGCCGCGGCCATGAACCACGCCGTGCTGCTGCCCATCCTGATCCCCATGTTTGCCGGTGCGCTGCTGACCGCGATGCCGGCCCAGCGGCTGCGCGCGCAGCGCATCGTCTGCGCCGTGGCCACGCTGATGCTGGCACCAGTGGCGGTGCACCTGCTGCGCCAGGCGGCTGGCGGCGAGATTGCGGTCTATGCGGTGGGCAACTGGTCCGCCCCGTTCGGCATCGTGCTGCAACTGGACCGCACCGGCGCGATGATGCTAGCCCTGACCGTGGTGCTGGCCGTGGCAGCGCTGGCGGCGGCGGGAGAGGGCACGGCCCGGCAGGGCCGGCATTTCCATGCGCTGTTCCAGTTCCAGGTGATGGGCCTGAACGGCGCCTTCCTGGCGGGCGACCTGTTCAACCTGTTCGTCTTCTTCGAGATCCTGCTGATCGCGTCCTATGCCCTGCTGGTGCATGGGGCAGGGCGGGCGCGGGTCGGCGCCGGGCTGCACTACGTGATCCTGAACCTGGTGGCGTCGTCGTTCTTCCTGGTGGCGGTCGGCGTGCTGTACGGGCTGTCGGGCACGCTGAACATGGCGCACCTGGGCCTGCGCCTGGCCGGCCTGCCGGCCCAGGACCTGCCGCTGGCGGTGGCCGCCGGCGCCATGCTGATGCTGGTCTTTGCGCTGAAGGCGGCGTTGTTTCCGCTGTATTTCTGGCTGCCGCGCGCCTACGCCAGCGCCACCGGCCCGGTCGCGGCGCTGTTTGCCATCATGACCAAGGTCGGCATCTACGCGATGCTGCGTTGCGATGCGCTGATCTTCGGCGGCCCGCAGGGGCTGTTGGGGCCGTTCCTGCATGACTGGGTGTTCGTGCTGGCGCTGGTCACGCTGGCGGTCGGCGCACTGGGCGCGGTCGCCGCCGGCACGCTGCGCGCGATGACCAGCTACCTGGTGGTGGCATCGGTCGGATTGCTGGCCGCCTGCGTATCGATGCAGACGCAAGCCGGCTGGGCCGCGGCGATGTTCTACCTGCTCAGCACCACGCTGTGCACCGCCGCGCTGTTCCTGCTGGCCGACGCGCTGGAGCCGGAGCCTGGGCGCGAGGACGGGGCCCCGGTCAGTGCCTCGCGGCTGGCCGGGCTGCTGTACCTGGTGGGCGTGGTGGCAGCGGTGGGGCTGCCGCCGCTGTCGGGCTTCCTCGGCAAGGCCATTGTGCTGCGCGCGACCCCGCCGCCGTGGGTGCCTGCGCTGTGGTCCGCGGTGCTGGTGTCGGGCCTGCTGCTGCTGATTGCCGTGTCCCGCACCGGCACGCGGCTGCTGTGGCGGCTGCCGCATGAGGCGGAGCGCGTGCCGGAAGGGGATGAATACCTCGACGAAGACCATCCCGGCGCGGCACGCGTGCGCGTGCGGCCCGACGCGCGCAAGCTGGCCTGCTGCGCACTGCTGCTGGCGGGCAATGTCGCGCTGACGGTATGCGCGCGGCCGGTCAGCGACTATGTGGCCGACGCGGCGGCGCAGTTGCTGGACCGCGCCGCCTATCTCCGGGCAGTGCTGCCCGGGCAGCCGGGGTAGGCCATGCTGCAGCGCCTGCTTCCCCATCCCTGGCTGAGCCTGATCCTGATGATCATGTGGCTGCTGCTGACCAACAGCCTGGCCCCCGGGCACTGGCTGCTGGGGGCACTGCTGGGCTGGGCCATCGGCCGGCTGGCCGACCGCTGGCTGGTGCTGGGCGCCTTCCGCTTGTCGCGGCCGGACCTGATCCTGCGGCTCAGCATCCATGTGCTGTTCGATATCGTGAAAGCCAACGTGGAAGTGGCCATCATGGTGCTGGGCCCCACCGCGCGCCTGCGCCCCGCCTTTATCGTGGTGCCGCTCGATGTCGAGCACGAACTCGCCACCACCGCACTGATCAGCATCGTCTCGCTCAGCCCCGGCACGCTGTGCGCAGAACTGAGCGACGACCGCCGCGCCTTGCTCGTGCACGTGCTGGATCTGGAGGAAGAAGCCGCGCTGGTCGAGCTGATCAAGTCGCGCTATGAAACCCCGCTCAAGGAGATCTTCCAATGCTTGCCATCGTGATACCGGTCTGCCTGGTGATCCTGGGCCTGGCCTTCCTGCTGACCCTGGCGCGGCTGCTGCGCGGACCCAGCCTGCCGGACCGCATCGTGGCGCTGGACACGCTGAATATCAACGCCATCGCGCTGATCGTGGTGCTAGGCATCAGCCTGGATTCGGCACTGTTCTTCGAGGCCGCGCTGCTGATCGCGGTGATGGGCTTCGTCGGCACCGTGGCGCTGTCCAAGTACCTGCAGCGCGGCGACATCATCGAATACTAGGGAATGTCAGATGCTGCATCCTGTTGCGGAATTTATTGTGTGCGCGCTGCTGCTGGTGGGCAGCGTGTTCATGCTGGTCGGGGCGATCGGGCTGTTCCGGCTGCCGGACTTCTTCATGCGGCTGCATGGGCCGACCAAGTCGACCACGCTGGGCGTGGGCGGGGTGGTGCTGGCCTCGGTGGCGTACTTCAGCTTCCGGGGCGATGCCAGCCTGCATGAACTGCTGGTGACCGCCTTCCTGTTCCTGACCGCGCCGATCAGTGCCCACATGCTGGCCAAGGCCGCGCTGCAGCGCCAGCTGCCGGTGGATCCGCGCACGCGCGGCAGCGGCTGGATGCCGCGCATCCGCGATTAGGAATGGCCGCCACGGTTTACTTTCGCTCCAATGTGTCCTACACCCAGTCAGGCGATGCCGGCATCTTCCACGCCAGGGCAGGGGGTTTCATGGACTTGCAACACTCGGACAAAGTCTTCGCGGGCGCGATTCCGGAAGTCTATGAGGCCCTGATGGTGCCGATGATCTTTGCGCCATACGCTGCCGACATGGCTGCCCGCATCGCCGCGCTGCAGCCGCGCCGGGTGCTGGAACTGGCCGCCGGCACCGGCGTGCTGACCCGGGAAATCGCCGGGCGGCTGCCGGCCGATACCCTGATCGTTGCCACCGACCTCAACGCGCCGATGCTGGCGCGGGCGGAGCAGGCCGGCACCAGCCGTCCGGTGCACTGGCGCGAGGCCGACGCCATGGCGCTGCCGTTCGCTGATGGCAGCTTCGACATGGTCGCCTGCCAGTTTGGCGTGATGTTCTTCCCCGACAAGGGCCGCGCCTTCGCCGAAGCCCGCCGTGTGCTGGTGCCGGGCGGCACGCTGATCTTCAATGTCTGGGACCAGCTGGAGTTCAACGCATTTGCCCGCGATGTCACCGCGGCGCTCGCCACGCTGTTTCCCGACTCACCGCCCGAGTTCATGGCCCGCGTTCCGCATGGCTACCACAGCCAGTCCGCCATCGAGCAGGACCTGTGCCTGGGCGGCTTCCAGTCATCCCCGGTCTTTGAAACCGTCGCGGCAACCAGCCGCGCCAGCGCCGCCCGCATCCCGGCGGTCGCATTCTGCCAGGGCACGCCGTTGCGCGCCGACCTTGAGCGGCGCGGGCCGGATGCGCTCGGCCGGGCAACCGACCACTGCGAACAGGCACTCCTGAAGGCTTACGGCGCGGGTCCACTGGCTGTGCCGATGCAGGCGCACGTGGTGATGGTAACGGCGCCCGCCGGGTAAACCTGCCTCGGCAGTTCGTCGCGGCGCCACCTGGGCAGTGGCCTGGCTGCAGCGGCTGGCTGCAGCGGCTGGCTTGAGACAGCACGGATCGTCGGCTACCATCAGCGCGGCGCGGTCCGGATTCCCTGGCGCGCACTGTCGGACGTTGACTACGATGCCCCTTGTACGCGTGCTCGCGATCGGTCTGTCCCTGGCTTCGCTGTCGGGATGCGATTTCCTGCGCGGCTATGCTGAAGGCGAATCCGCGGTCATGCGGGACTTCCGGGCCGGGGATCGTGCCGATGACCTCGGGGCGGCGCGCTTTGTCTTCGATGACTTCGGCGGCCTGAGCACCGATACCCTTGAGACCAATGCACTGCCGTGGAAGCTGGCGACGACGGCGCTGCTGCTGGCCGGCGGCCCCGGCGTTCCGGTCACCCAGGATGCCTTGCGCCGGGCCCTGCGCGAGTTCGGCTTCATCTATCCCGATGCGGTCCGCAACTGGCCGCGCCAGCAACAGCCCAGGTTCGACAAGCCCCTGGGCGTGGTCAGCGGAATGATCGGCCGGGACCTACCGAAGATCCGCCTGGAAGTGTCCAACCTGGGATGCGCATCGTGCCATGCGGGCATCACCTACGGCAAGGACGGGCGTCCCACCAACGATGTCTGGCTGGGCCTGCCGAATACCTCCCTCAACCTCGACGCCTTCGTCGCCGCGGTCTATCAGGCGGTGAAGCGGGTGAAATCCGATCCGGAAAAGCTCCTCTCGGCCATCCACCAGCTTTACCCCGAAACCAGCAAGGAGGAACTGGATACCATCCGGAAATTCGTCTGGCCGCGGCTGGTAAAACGGGTGGCGGAACTCGAAGCCAGCGGTGACGAGCCGCTGCCGTTCAGCAACGGCGCGGCCGGCAGCACCAATGGGGTCGCGGCACTCAAGTTCCAGTTTCATCTGCTCTCGGCGGGCACGGCCGCCAGTGGTTCCACCTCGATTCCGGAACTGGGCTACCGCAGCCTGCGCTCATCGCTGCTCTACGACGGCGTCTATACCAGCAATGGCACGCCGCGCTTTGCGCCGGTGGCACCCGGTGCCGCCAGCGATGCCGGGAGGCTGGCGCATATCGTGGCCTTCTTTACCGTGCCGACCATGGGCATGCCACCGGATCGCGCCGGCCGCGCGATTCCGCAGGTGGAAGACGTCATGCGGTTCATGGCGGGCTACACCCCGCCGCCGTTTCCGGGGCCGGTTGACCGCCCCCGCGCCGCGCGCGGCCGCGCCGTCTTTGATGCCAACTGCGCGCAGTGCCATGGCAGCTACAGCCAGGACCCAGAGCGCCCGCGCCTTGTCAGCTTCCCCAACCGGCTGGTGGCACAGGCGGATATCGGTACTGACCCGACACGCTGGCAAGCGATCGATCCCGGCCTGCTGCAAGCCATCTCGCGCTCCGAGCTGGGCAAGCATATCGACGCGGCAAACACCGGGGGCTATGTCGCGCCCATCCTCTCCGGCGTGTGGGCGACGGCACCGTACCTTCACAACGGCTCCGTGCCCACGCTCTGGCATCTCATGCATCCGCAGGCGCGGCCCAGGCGCTTCTGGGTCGGCGGTCATGCACTGGACTACGGCAAGCTGGGCATCGCCGGCAGGCTTGATGCCGACGGTACCTGGGCCTATCCGGCCAGCTACCAGCCGTGGTCGAAACCCGTGCTCTACGACACGGCGACCGCGGGGCGCGACAACCGCGGCCATGAACGGGCGTTCTCGGCCCTTGCCGAAAGCGACAAGGATGCGCTGCTGGAATTCCTGAAGCTGCTTTAGCCTTGTGGGTTGTCCCGGGTCATGACTGAATGGCTCACGATGCCCCCTTCGGCAGCTTGACCCGGATGAAGGCACGGCAGTAGCATCAGTTCAGCGCAACCAGGATGGAGCGCAGGCGATGATTGTCGATCTCTCTCATGTGTTCCACGACGGGATGCCTGGCGTCCTCTTCAAGCGCGAAACCGGCGAAGCGGTCGAGCTGACCGCGCATATCCGGCCGTTCATGACACATGCGCAATCAGGCTGGCACTACGAGGGCAAAGCCTCGTTCGAGATTTCCGAGGTGGCGTTCCAGACATCGGTCGGCACCAAGCTGGATGCACCCCGTCACCGCTTCGAAGGCGCGGAAGACATTGCTGCCCTCGATCTCAGCCGGCTGGTGCTTGACGGCGTGGTCATCGATGCCCGCCACGCAACCCCCGGGCAACAACTGGCGTGGAATGACCTGCAGTTTCCCGAGCATCTCGCAGGCCGGGCCGTGCTGGTGAATTTCGACTGGGACCGCCATTGGGGGACGGAGATCTATCGATCGCACCCGTTTATCTCACGCGACGTGATCAGTCGGCTCTGCGATGCGGGCATTGCCTTGTTCGGGGTGGACTGCGCCAACGTCGACTCGACCCAGGATCCGGAACGCCCGGCGCACACCCGGTTGCTGGGACGAGGCATCCTGATCGTCGAGAACCTCACCGGACTGTCGCGCTTGCATGGCGTGCCGTTTCGCTTCTTTTCTATCCCGCTGAAGGCGCGGGACGCGGCGGCTTTCCCTGTCCGCGCCTTCGCCGAGGTGCGCGAACACGCATAGCCAGGGCCGGGCCCTGGGTAAGGGCCGCAACCCCGCAAGCGTCGTTGGCTCAGGATGCCTGCATCAGCTCCGCGGTGGGAAGTCTTGCGCTCCGGGGGATGCCGCGGACCGGCACAGGCCCAAAGCGCATGATGTTCACGAGCCGATTCCCCCGCGGCAAGCGCTGGCTTTCGGCAAGCATGGCGGCATGGCCAGGTGAATCGGCCAGCGCCGACATCGGCACGCCGGCAAAGCCCCTGGCAGTCATGGCCAGCCAGAACCGGTACCAGCGGCGCCCGATGTCAAAGCTCGTGACCTCGGGTGCGGCATGGATCAGGACGATCCGCGCCGCGCTTTTCACTTTTGCGCTTTCCGATGTCAGCAGGCCGCTTAGCGAAAGCGCCGAGAGCAGCCGGAGCACACGAGGTCTCAGCGCAATCGACGCGCCCCAGGCTTCCCACCGCGACAGTGCCATGCATTCGGCCGAAAGCCCGTCGCGCGGCCAGCCTGGATCGTGCGGTGACAAGCGCAGCCAGTGGCAGAGCTCCTCGGCAAACCGTGGGTCATTCAATCCCGCAGCCGCGGCGTCGTCATACCATCTGGCGATTTGCGCCGTGCTGTTCTCGCTGGCCAGCGTGACGAACTCCGCGTGGGCTGCAGCGCATTCGCCCAACGACTTGATCTGTGCCGGGGTCGCACGGAGAAACTTGCCTCGATAGGCGCGGCGCGCGTCCACGAAGGCGGCTAGGGGATCCGGGCCCGCACCTGATGTGATCAGGCCGGATGCGGCCGCGCGCAAGCCCGGGGTAGCGGGCGGGTAGGGCAGGCCGGAGACCGCAGGCTGCGTGAGCCCCAACCCGAGCGTCGACAACGCCATGGCCATGCCTTCCCAGGCCATGCCCAGGGCGATCTGGTTGTCCCGCCCGGTGGGGTCGCCCACGGACAGCCATCGCGCAGGCTCTTCAAACAGTTCAACCTTGTCGCCGGCAAAGCGCCAGCGCGCGGGCTGGATATTGTGCGCGCTGGGAGCGCGGCCAGCCTGGGCAACCAGGGTGAGATGCTGATCGAGCGTGAGCATGTCGCTAGATGGCCTTTTTGAAGAGATGCAGCCGATGCAGTGGCCTGGCGCACATCTTCTCCATTTGCTTCTGGCTGGCGCCATTCGAATCCGACACCCAGCTGATGCCCAGGTGCGAGTACCCGGCACCGCGCATCGCCGTGAGCAGATGGTGCAGCATGACGCCGTTGACGCCGCGGCTGTGGTAGTCCCTGCGCACGGAAAAGAAGATGATCGCCGCACGCTTGCGGCTGGCGCGGAACCTGATCAGATGCCAGAGCGTGGACAGCTTCAGGCGGAAGCCGGTGGCGCGCAGAAACGGGTTGAGATCCGGCACGCACAGCAGCACCCCGATCGGCTCCCCGTTGAAATAAGCGGTACAGGACAGCCGCTCGTCGATGATCCACATCATGCCGGCGCAGGGAAACAGGAATTCCTCCGCCGTCAGCGGCACGAACATCGGGTTGCCGGAGAAACCATCGTTCAGGACAGCGCATGCCTCCAGCAGGCGCCGGTCAAAGCCGCGCCGCCGGATCGGCTTGAATTGCCAGGCGGGATCATCCAGCAGCGCGCGTTGCTTGTTGCCGATCAACTGCTGCGGATCGTAGCTGCGCACGTCGAGCTCGAACGTGCGCATCGGAAAGAACGGCTCGAAGCCGCATGCCTGGAGCAGCCTGGCAATATGCGGCGGTGTGTATTCCTGGTAGGTGTATGGCGGATGCTCGAAGCCCTCGGTGACGATGCCGATCATCTGCGTGATCGTCAGGTTGAAGCTGCCAGCCAGTTCGTCACAGCCGTTGCGCTTCACCCAGGCCGCCGCCGCGTCGAGCAGCGCTTGCGCGACCTCCACGTCATCGACGCAGTCGAACATGCCGAAGCAGCCGCGCTTCTGGCCGTATTGATGATTGGATGCATCGTGGATATGGGCCAGGATACGGCCCACGATCCGTCCGTCCCGATGGGCGGTGAACCAGGTGCGGCGCGCAAACTGCCGGAACAGCGGGTTCTTCGCCGGGTCCAGTGCGCGCGCAAGATCCCCCTTCATCGGCGAGACAAAATGGGTATCACGGCCATAGCAGGCGAAGGGCGCCTCAAAGAACGCGTCGAAATCGCCTTCACGCAGCACGGTTGTCATGCGGCCTCCCGCTGCCCGAGATGGCGCGCCAGCCGCAGGATCACCGCCGCGCGCAGCTCGCCGATCGCCGCGTTGGCGCCTTGCGGCAGGTTCAGCAGCACCACCTGCGCGGGCTGGCGCGCGATCAGCAGGGCATGGGTCATTTCATGGCGCTCGAGCAGGTCTACCAGCTGTTCCGCGGCCTCGACCCCATCGCCTTCCCGGATCCTGGCCCAGGCCCTGGCGTCGCCGATCGAGACGGGCTCACGCCGCCTTCCTGCCAGGTCGAACAACGCGTCCAGCGCGTAGCCCGCAAGCTCCGCGTTGCCGAGCACCACATGGTCGGTGGTCTGCGGCAGGCGCCTGAGCGAATGCAGGAAACCCTCTGGCGTATCCAGCCGGGCGTGGAGCAGCCAGCGCAGGAACGCGTTGCCTTCACCGGCCAGCGAAACGGCGCGAATGCGGACAAAGATCGCAGTCAGCAGCACCCACGCGATGGCAACCGGCATGCCGCGCAGGCCGGCCTCGGCAAAGCCCGGGCCGGGCCCGCGCGAAGCCAGCGCCATCACGCTGGCCAGCACGACGGCGAAGAGCAGGGCCGCTGCGATATGCACCAGCAGCCCGCGCACGACCCGCTGCGATTCCGACAGGTTCAGGAACACATAGACAAATGCCAGCGCCCCGAGCGCCCCCAGGCGAACCGGCACATGGCCGAGCTCCTCGCGGAAGTCGGTGGCCGCGAGCGGGACGGCCAGGGCCACGACCACCACTACCGCCCGGGCCAGGCGTTCCTCGTTGTCGGACAGTTCGGCATCGCGCAGCCACAGCAGGAACCAGCCATTGCTTGCGGTCACCACGGCGAAGCAGCCAAGGAACATCAGCAGCAGCGGCGTATTGCCCGGCAGATCAGTAAAGAGATTGATGACGAAGAACACCACCGACACGCCCAGCGCCAGCAGTTTCAGCCACAACGGGTGGTGGCGCCGCACCAGGTGCTCGGCAAACAGGGTCATGGCAATGGGCAGCAGGGTTGCCGCCGCAAACACCAGCTGAGCCAGCACCGTGCCGCCAAGCAGCCAGGAAAAGCCCCGCACTGCCAGCAGCGCCGTCAGCACCCCGAACAGAAACAGGCCCGTGCCGGCCCCGGCCTCGCGCCGGGACCAAAGGAAATGCAGGCAGAGCCCACAGCCCACCGCGCCGAGCCAGGTAACGGCCACATCGCTTGCCAGGGCGTCAATCACGCGTCAACCCTCATCTCGCATCAACCTCGCCATGAAGCGCCGTACCAGCGCGCGCACCGCCCATGCCGTCAGCGCATTGCGCGGCGTCTCGACACGCATGGTCCAGGGATTGAAGAAATAGCCGCGCACACCGGCCAGCCGCGGCCGGCCGAGCACCAGCTTGATCGCCTCGAACGCCATCAGGTTGCCGGTGGTGATCACCATCGGCGCAAACGACATGCGCTTGCGCTTGCCGGTCAGCAGGTCCTTGGCGATGCCGAGCTCCACATGCCGGACCGAACTCGAGTGGACCATCACGTATTCCAGTTCCTTGCCCAGGCATTCCTGCCTGAGCTCCGGCGTCAGGGACTTCCAGTCCATGCCGGCCGTGGGATAGGAAAGACGCTCCTCGGGCCGGGGATCTTGCGGACGGACAACCGTGACGGAGGGCAGGGGAGCGGTATAGGCGTCGATGACGGTCGCACCATGCTCCCGCGCCTTGCGATAGAGCGCGAGGCCCGCGGCCATGTCATCCATGCCGTTGACCACGATCTTGTAACGGCCCAGCAGGTCATCGAGCCTGTCGGTCCACTCGGCGCCGAAGGTCTCGATGGCAAGTTCCGGGTTGATGCGCCGGATCTGCGCCACGGTGGCCTCGACCTTGTTCACGCCAACGGTATCCAGGCTGGCAAACACCTGGCGGTTCAGGTTCGACACGTCGAACGCATCGAAGTCCGCCAGCGCAAAGCCGCCAATGCCCACCCGTGCCAGCGCCTGCAGGCAGGCGCCGCCCATGCCGCCGACGCCACAGATCAGCACCCGTGCATTGCGCAATTGCTGCTGTTCCGCCTCGGTCACGAAACCGATGTTGCGGGTCGTGAATTCCTCGTAGGAGAAGGGTGGAATCATTGACTCTTCCTGGCGCGCAGGTCTCCCAGCGGCTCGCGCGGATTCAGCCAGTGGAACAATGGCAGGACGATCCGACCGACAGCCAGGAACGCAATCTGATAAAGGATGGCGGGCAACGAGTCCCGAGGCACTTCCCGCAACAGGTATTTCCGCGCGCTGGCCAGGTCCAGGCAGGCGACCTGCAGGAAATCGTCGCCGCGCTGGTAATCGAGTTCCCGCCGGCAGAGTTCGTTGGCGCGCTCGTCCCGATGCTTCGGCGCCTGCTCGAACGTCTTCTTGAGATTGTCCGAGCCGCCGGTATAGGCATCGGTAATCACGAACCGCGCCTCGTCAAATCCCGCCGCCCCGTCAACGCCAAAGACATGCCGATGCGATTTCATGATCTCGCGGGCCACGCTCAGGTGTTCAAAGCTGCGCCGCGACGGCTCAAAGGGATTGGGATAGGCCGTGACAAAGACCTCGGCGACCTTGCCGATAATGGCCGGCACCTGGGTCACATTGCTGATCCAGATCGGGCGCAGGCCGCGGCGGAAGAAAAGCAGGATGCAGGTCAGCCCGTACAGCACCCAGGACAGTCCTTGCGTGCGATAGCCCGGATCGACCATCACCAGCCCAAGGTGAATCGCCTCGACCGGACGGCCCTTGACCTCGATCGGCATGACCGACAGCGCATTGAACGCAATCGGCCGGCCGCTGTCCCGGTCATAAAGCAGCGTGATCACGGCCCGCCGCAGCCTTTCAGGGTCGCCGGAAAGCACCCCGTAATCGAGATCCTTGCCGATTCCCCGCTGCACGATGCCGCGCATCTCGGCCAGCATGGCTTCAAGCTGCCGGGCATCCATCCACAAGCCAGGCCGTTCGACGACGCGGATCCGGACGGACCGGCTGGCCTTCAGGCTCAGGTCCAGGTAGCGCAGCCGCTGTCGAAAACGCCCGATGAATTTGAACATGCAGGTTTGGCTGATGCCTTGTTCTTGTGTGCCGGCCTGAAAGGCAAGTGTGGCTTGGAGCATATAACAGCCGGTCTGTGGTGTCACGGGCGTAGCCACCGGAAGAAAGCCGGCAGCAGGTCAGTTTTGGCAAGGGTATGACATGCTGTTTGGCCAAGTATGCCAATACTAATTGGCCCATATCTCGATACTCGCATAATGTATATTATGTTAAATTGTGATTCGATCGTTAGCGATGGCCTGGGTGGCAGTTTCAGGGTCTTCTGCCTTAGCGGCCCGATGGAGCGAAACTCTATGTGTCCACAATGCGCATTCGGATCAAAGGTTACTGCATGAGCCAAATGCCATAATTTGTTCAGTAAACTAGTCGAATCTGCAGATTTTGCCTAAAATACTGGACATATGCCAGCCTTCACTGATACCACCTCAGTCCTCGAGCGTCACTTGCTGCTGCAACTCGGCGACCGCATCAAACGCCTGCGGAAGGCCAAAGGGCTTGGCACGGTCGAGATGTCCAAGCGCGTTGGCATCTCCCGGACGACTCTCGCTGCCGTTGAGGCAGGCGACCCCGCGCCGACCATGGGCACATACCTGCGCGTCATGTCCGTCCTGGGAGTTGCCGGTGACCTTGCCCTGTTAGTCAGCGATACTTTCCAACCGGCGCCGGCGAATTCCGCTGCCGCCTCATCCAAGCGGGCCATACCGCAGGTTCAGGTTCGGGTCAGGACTGATCCCAGCCGCCATGAAGTTCAGGACTTGCAGAGCATGGCGCTTCACAAGGAAGCGATCCGCCTGATTCAGGATGACCCCGCGCTACTGGCCCGGGCCCAAGAGGTCCTCAGACGATGGCGTGCGCAGGGAGACTCACGGTCCGATTCGCTCTGGTCCGAGTGGGAAACGATTCTTGCGAACCGGTCGTGGCGCAAAGCGCTCGGCCGGACTCGGCGTGCTCAAGAGCTTCGCCAGGCCTCTCCCCTGCCCACAGTTCTACCAGATGCCCTTCGGCAGGATGTGCTCGCACAGGTCCAAGCGTTGAAGACAGGCGTTGTCCTGGGAGACCAGGAATGAACCGGGAAAATCTGGAACACATCATTCGGGCTGCAGCCGACATCACAGACGAATATGAGTTCGTTGTCGTTGGCAGCCAATCAATCCTGGGGCCGATCCCTAATCCCCCGGCGGTCTTCACGATGTCCGCGGAGGCCGACATCTACCCGCTCAATGCCACCCACAAGGCGGATGCGATTGATGCGGCGATCGGCGAAGGCTCGCGCTTTCACGAGACATACGGTTACTACGCGCAGGGCGTCGGGCCAGAGACAGCGTGTCTTCCAGCCGGGTGGCAACGCCGCTTGCAGCGTATCCAGACCGTGGGCACGAACGGGCGGGTTGGCTATTGCCTGGACGTCGTTGATCTCTTTATGGCCAAGGCGGCAGCGGATCGCGACAAAGATCGTGTCTTCTGTATGGCCCTGATGCAGCACGGCTACGTCTTGCCCGGCACAGCGATCAGCCGCGTCAATGACATGCCGATAGAAAGAGCTGCACAGGGACGACTGCGTGCACGTATCAAGCGCTGGACAAAGGCCTTGCGGGATCAAGGTCATGCGGTTCCCGCAGACGAAGCCTAGCTCTGCTTTCAGCAAACGCCTCAACTCTCGCCGTGACACTTTCGGCCTTGTCGTGCCGTCGTCCAGGGGCCTGCCAGCGCCGGCAAGGCGGCGCCCGGCCCACGGTTTGTGCGAAACGAGCAAGTACGCGGTCACCCACCAGGTGTCCGTGCTGATCATTGATGCGCTTGACGTGGTGGATATCCATCAGCAGCAACGAGGTGGCTGGTCGCTGCTACGCCGGTTATGTGGATATTCATCAGCGTCTGCCGGGCTTCCTCGCGGATGCCCCCGGCGCAATCAGAATCGGCCATCTTCAGATGCCCACGATATCTGATGCGTTCGGGCTGCGGCTGGAGCCTGCGTCGGGTTGCCCAGCCCCCTATTTCGGAATATATTCCTCTCCACAAGGACCCCATCGGGGAGACTCCCCTATGAGCGTATACGTCGCACGTGATCGAGCAAGCGCGCTTGAGCACATCAGTTCGCGCATAGATAGTACTGTCGATCTAGACTATGAAACCGCGTGGGAAGACGCGCTCGAACTCGGACGACTTGGGCAACAGCGCGGCATCGTCGTACAGTTCCGAACCATCGAACATGTCTGTGTGGAGTCTGCAGATGCGCTAGCCAGAGGGCTCCGCGGAGAAAAACTCACATTCCGACAGCGACACCTCTACTGCCGGTTCGACATGACGGCATTGTCCGAGGACTGTCTGTGCGAACTCGAGGCACTCGCTATCGAGCACGGCGACTACATCCTGCCTGGTCACTTGCTGCAAGAAGCCACGCTCATCTGGAACTAGCCAGTTCATGCTGTCCCAACAGCGATACGTTGGGCGGCATCTCGCATGTCGGGCCACCGGCTGACGCAGGCAAGGGACTTCGCGCTCGCATGCCATCGCAAAAGAACTCCGCTGAAGAGCAAGAATGTTGTCTGCCCGCCATGCCAGCCAGACTGCTTCCGGGAGATAGCAAATCTACTTAAGAAGAATCCCTACGGGCGGAAGCATCCCGGCAAAAGTAGGATGACGGGGACGAACTTTGCATGAAGGAATATGTCATGCGTCCCCGCTATGCGACTGAGAAGGATTGGCCTGAGGTTGAGGCCCTCCTGCGTGCTTCCTCACTTTGCGTCGAGGGGGTACGCGAACATATCACCCATTTCATCATGGTCCGCGACAATGCCGGGCTTCTCGGATGTGCCGGCGTGGAGCGCTATGGGGAAACAGGACTTCTTCGAGGACTGGCTGTTGCGCAGCGCGCAAGGTCTGCAGGTCTCGGCGAGCTTCTGCTTTCCGCAATCGTGGCAGACGTCCGGCTGCAAGGGGTCGCATCAATAGTGTTGCAGACCAAGACCGCATCCGGCTATTTCGCGCGCCTCGGCTTCGCGCCAATCAACCTTTCTGACCTGCCGCCTGCCGTAATGCACTCGCAGGAACTCAACTGTCCCCCAGCCGATGTCGGGACGCTGATGCAAATTGCCTTGTAGTAGCTCGCTCGCAAGTTCATTCGCCGGAGCGGGCAGCCAGGCGCGTTGCGGAGCCACGGAGGACGGCTCGCAAGGTTGAAGTCGATGCAAGAATTTCCACCACGCCAGGCTCATCGCGGCTTTGGCTTCCTTGACCTTGCTGCCCTATTCCCTTCGAGCGGCTTGATTTCCCGCAGTCTTCTTCATGCGCCATTCTCCCGACCGTGGGCTTTTCGGGGAGCGGTTTAAGCCATTAGCGGGGCACGATTTGAGGCCGACAGCCGTGTTCAACCGGCACCGACTTCGTTCGTGAGCGGCTTGCCGCTTTCGAACTCCGTCACGCTGCGCAAGGTTGTTTCGCAAATGGTCGTCACGGCCTCGCGCGTGAGGAAGGCTTGGTGCCCGGTCACGATCACGTTAGGAAACGTGATTAGCTGCTGCAGCACGGAGTCGTCGACGATGGTGCCGGACAGGTCGCGGAAGAACAGGCCCGCCTCCTGCTCGTACACGTCGATCGCCAGCCCGCCGAGTTGCCCGCTCCGGAGCGCTTCGATGACTGCTTCCGTGTCGATCAGCCCGCCGCGGCTAGTGTTGATGAGCAAGGCCCCCGGCTTGGCGCGCGACAGCGTTTCGGCATTGATGATGTGATGGGTCTCGGGCGTGAGCGGGCAATGCAGCGAGATGCAGTCCGCGCTTGCGCCGATTTCTCCCTCGTCCGCGTAGCGTCCACCAAGGGCCTCGAATTCCGGGGACGGGTACTTGTCGTAGCCGATCACGTTGCAACCGAACCCGACCATGATTTTCGCAAACACGCGCCCGATCTTGCCGGTGCCGATCACGGCCACGGTCTTGCCGCACAGGTCGAAGCCCATCAGGCCTTCGAGCGAGAAATTGAAGTCCCGCGTGCGGTTGTAGGCCCGGTGGATCTTGCGGTTGACCGCCATCAGCAGGGCCGCCGCGTGCTCGGCGACCGCGTTGGGCGAGTAGTCGACAACGCGCACTACCTTGATCCCGAGCGCCTGCGCGGCGTTCAGGTCGACGTTATTGAACCCCGTGCAGCGCAGCGCGACCAGCTTGGTGCCGCCGCGTCCGAGCGCTTCCAGCACGGTCGCATCGGCCCGGTCATTGACGAAGATGCACACTGCGCCGTGGCCCGCGGCGAGGCCCACCGTCTCATTGTCCAAGGAAACTTCGAAGTACTTGAGCTGATGGCCTTCGGCCGCATTCGCGGCATCGAGATGTTGACGATCGTAGGACTTTGCGCTGAAGACGGCGATTTCCATGATGTGGTCTCCGCGGCGAATCGCATGGCGCGCTTCGCCCAGGTTGCCCTGCACTATCCGCCAGCCAGTGTGGCGGCGACCTGTACGAACAGGATTTTCACGATGGTCATTGACGGGAAGATCATCGAGTAGCCGAGGTCGGGTCGGTCGGTGGGCGCGACGCGGTTGGCAAAGGCAAGGATGGCGGGATTGCCGGTCGCGCCGCAGATCACGCCCACCGCCAGGTCGAACGGCAGCCTGAAGACCCAGAGGCAGAAAATCGCAGTAATCAGCAGCAGGGCAAGCAGAATCACCACGCCATAGATCAGGAAGGACACCCCGGTCACGCCGATGGTGGCGAAGAACTTCGGCCCGGATGCAATGCCCACCTGTGCGAGAAAGATGGTCAGCCCGAAGTTGCGCAGCACCAGGTTGGCCGACAGCGGCATGGTCCAGACGAACGGCCCGAGACGGCGCACCCGGCCGAGCACGAGGGCGACCAGCAGCAGCGCCGCTAGCCCCAGCGCCAGGGTGCCGACGCCGGGAATCGGCACCGGGATCAGCCCCACCAGCAGCCCGAGGGCCGCGCCGATGCCGATTGAGATAAAGCTCAGCTCGGCGGTGCCCTTGATGGAGTCGCCGAACAGCGCGCGAATCGGCTTCATGTGGGCGCGATTGACCAGCAGGCCGACGCGGTCACCGAACTCGAGGGTGAGGTCATCGCGGGGCATCAGGTCCGCATCACCGCGCCGCACATGGGCGATCGAGCAGACCATGCCTTCGGGAAAACGGATATCGCGCAGCGTGTGCCCGACCACGAGCCGGCTTGAGGCGAACACGCGCATATAGTCCAGGTCTTCGCGATGGCTTGTCATGCGGCCCGGCTGCAGTTCCCCGCACAGCGAGGTGGCTTCACGCAGCACGGCCGGGTCGGTGGCGGTTGCGAGCAGCACGTCGTTGGCCTGCAGGACCAGGTCGTCGGCGGAGGGGTGGTTGTGGTGGGCGCGACGCACGGCGGCAATCGCCACCCCGTCCGGTAGGCGCGCTACCACCTCCGACAGCCGCGCGCCGATAAACGCCGGGTTCGTCAGCGCAATCTCGGCGGTCTCGATCAGCTTTGGCGGCGGCCGCACGATATTCGGCTTGAGCAGCGCGGTGAGGGCATACAGAAACAGGATCGGCCCTGCCACGCCGACTGGGTATGCGACGCTGTAGCCCACCGCGGCGCCGTCGCTCTTCATCGCCGCCATCGCGGCCTGCAGGCTTGCCGTGCTGGTGCCCGCGCCGGCGAACATGCCTAGCGACTCGTCTAGCTTCACGCCGACCAGCGGCACCAACGCAACCGCGAGCAGTCCGGAGCCAACCACGCCAAGGACCGCAGCGGCGTTGGCCTTGATGCCATCGGGGCTGGTCAGACCCTTAAAAAACTGCTCCCCGTACTGGATCCCAATGCCATAGAGAAAGAGCAGCAGCCCTAGGGTGCCAAGGATGGCAGGCGGCGCGGACTTCGGCGCGAACCCGCCGATCGCCAGCCCCACGAACAGCACCGCGCCCGAACCGAGCGACACGCCCTTGATATTGATCTCGCCGAAGACATAGCCCAGTGCAACCGTGAGGAACAGCGTGAGCAGCGGCTGGGTTTCGAGCAATGTCCGGACTGCATCCATGGCAGCTCCTTTCTGATGGGCAGGAGCAAGGGGGCAGCGATACGCAACTGCGCAGGGTCACGCGCGGACTGCGCGGACGGGGTTGACAACCGTTGTTCCGGGCATGCGTTATCGAGTGCGGCTTGTATGAACCCGATCATCGTGACAGGCACCGGCCGGCACGGCGGCAACCACCGGAATGCCCCTCGAAAATATACGATGCGCCGCACAAGTTCAAGAATTGAAGCGGCGCGCGGTCAAACAGCCGGTTGGCACCTCCAGACTTCAAGCCCTATCTCCACCTTACGGTAGCGCCGGCCTTACTTTCCCCCCACATGCTGCGGCCAACCGCGCGCTAACCAATCGAGGCGATCATCGCGTCGGCGAGATCTTCGCAGCGCATCCAAAGCCGCCGGAAATCCACCAATCTGCTGGCATCCGGTATGTCGGGTGGGAACGGGCACGAATCCGTGCGGAATATGCAGGCTATCGCCGGTCAATTCAACGTACGGCTCAGCTTCCAGGATTCATCAGAAGACAGCCCGGTTTCTGGCGTCACGCTGATCCTGCCAGGCTGCGGTGCAGGCAATACCCGCAAATCGGGCTGTGCGACAACGCTACATGGGACTAAATTACGGCAATGCCGAATCCCCTTACTCCTGCTCCCGAAACAGCCGGCACCGGACGCCTGCCATACCGAATCGACCTGGAGTTCGCGGGTGGCCTGGTCTGGTTCCGGCGCGACCTGCGCGCCGATGACCATGCAGCGCTGCACTATGCCCTCAAGCACTGCCGCCAAGTGTGGTGCGTGTTTGTCTTCGATCGCGAAATCCTTGACCCGCTGATTGCACGCGGACGCAAGGTCGATCGACGTGTAGAGTTCATCCTGAGGTCGTTAGAGCCGTTACGCAGGACGCTGACCGACGCGGGCGGCGGCCTGATTGTGCTTGACGATATCGCGCGCGATGCCAATCCCAGGCTGGCGGCCGAACTCGATGCCGAAGCCGTCTTCACGAACCACGACTACGAACCTGCCGCGAAGCGGCGTGACACGGCCGTGCGTCAGGCACTGGCTTCCGACTCCCGGGTGCTGTTCACATTCAAGGACCAGGTTATCTTCGAGGCTGACGAGCTCTTGACCGGCCAAGGCCAGCCGTTCAGCGTCTTCACGCCGTACAAGAACGCGTGGTTACGCGCAGTGCAGCCGTTCGACCTTCGACCGTATCCAGTCGACAAGTATCTGGGCGCCCTGGCACCGGCGCCCCGCCAGTATCCAAAGGCTTCGCCAATGCTGCACGATCTCGGCTTCGCTGTCAGCAATCTTGCCGAGATTGCAATGCCCACCGGCATGGATGGCGCCCATGCACTGTTCGATGAATTCATCGACCGCATCGGCGATTATGGCTACCGGCGGGATTTCCCCTCGCTGCGCGGCCCGAGCTACCTGTCGGTACACCTGCGCTTCGGCACGATCTCGATCCGCACGCTGGCGCGAGCCGCGCTTGACGCCGTACTGCGCGGCGGCAGCGAAAGCGCCGGCGCGGCCGTCTGGCTATCCGAACTGATCTGGCGCGACTTCTATTTCATGATCCTCCACCACCATCCCCGCGTGGCCGACGGCAAGTCTTTCCGCCCCGAATACGATGCGCTGCAGTGGGTCGACTCTGTCACGGGCGACAGGTACTTTCAGGCATGGTGCGACGCGCAGACCGGCTATCCGCTGGTCGACGCCGCGATGCTGCAGATCCGCCAGAGCGGCTACATGCATAATCGTCTACGGATGGTGACTGCGAGCTTTCTCGTCAAGGATCTCGGCGTCGACTGGCGACGCGGCGAGCAATATTTCGCCGACCAGCTCAATGATTTCGATTTCTCGGCCAACAACGGCGGGTGGCAGTGGGCTGCGTCAACGGGCTGCGATGCACAGCCGTACTTCCGTATCTTCAATCCGGTCAAGCAATCGGAGACATTTGATCCACAGGGGCGATTTATCCGCAAGTACTTGCCGGTGCTGACACAGATGCCAGACAAGTACATCCATGCGCCATGGACGGCGCCTGTGAATGTACTGGCTACAGCGGGGGTGAAGCTTGGGGAGAACTATCCACCCCCGATCGTGCAGCACGAAGTTGCGCGGAAAGAGACCCTTGAAAGGTATGCGGCGATAAAGAAATCGATATAGCCGTTGCAGACCGCGATTCCGGCTAATGGCGTTCGACCGGCTCGAGCGCCCTCCACTCCCCGGCTGTTCTCCGGGCCATCGCACCAAGCCACTAGGGCGCGGAAAACGCCGCGCCGATTTGCCGGGCCCGTTTCATCTCGTCGCCGTGCAGGTAGATCGAGGTGGTCGAGATCGAGGCGTGGCGCAGGTTGTCCCTCACTGTCGTCAATTCCGCGCCGCGCGCTAGTGCATGAGTCGCATGGGTGTGCCGCATCCAGTGCGGGCTCGCCTGCCGCAGCTTGTCGGCGGCGGAAGGGTGATCCGCCTGGATCAAGTCCGCCACTTGCCTGAAGAAGCGCCGCAACACGCCCCACAGGCGCGTGCCGGTGATGCCACTGGCCGGATCCTGGCCAAGGCCGCCGATCAGCGGGGTATGCGGATCCCATCGCGCCGGCGTGACTGGCAGGCCTCGCTCCACCAGATAGCTGTCGAGCGCCAGGCGCGCCAACGGTGGCAGTGCCACCTTGCCAGCCTTGGCTCCTTTGCCAACCAGCTTGAGCCAATGGTCGCCATGGGGATCGCTTTCAACGTCCCCGAGCGTCGCACCGACGAGCTCGCTGGCGCGCAGTCCGGTGGCGTAGCCGAAGTCCAGCACAAAGCGCAGGCGCTGGGCCGCCGGGCCGTCCCAGCCATAGGACCATTCGAGGCCGTCAGCAATGGTGCGGATCAGCAGCCATTCGCCTTCCGTGAACGCGTGCGAGCTGTCCAGCGCCGCCGACCGCCCTCCTCCGCGCACCTTGATCCCGGCGAACGGATTGGCCAGCACATAGCGCTGCTGGATCAGCCAGCGGAACATCGCCCCCAGTATGGACAAGGCATGGGCGGTGGAGCGCGCCGAGAGGCTGCCGGTGAACGGACGCCAGTCGGGCGAGGTACGTGGTCTCGCTGGCCCTACCCAGCGTTCCCGGGGCGCCGGCCGCCGCAGGAAGCTGCGATAGGCCGTCGCATCCTCAGTGGTCAGCGACGACAACGGCCGTTCGCGCTCGACAATCGCCCACAGGATCAGCCGCTCGGCCTCTTTGCGATAGGTGCGCTGCGTCGCTGGCGACTCATGCAAGGCCAGCCACGCCTGGATCGCCGCGTAATCGTTGTCCGCATTGAGGGCGCAGGTCGCACGCGGCGCGCGGAACTTCCCCTGCGACCCATCCACGTCATGCGGCAGCCGCAGTTGCTCCCATGGCACGACCATGCCCCGCGGCGCCTGCGCGAGCAGCGCCCGGGCGCGTTCGGTCAGTTGCGGGTGCCGGGCAAAGAAGGCTTCGACCTGCCGGGCCCCGGCCGCGCCCAGGCCCGGGATCGCGGCCCACCAGCGGCGCCGGCGCGGCACCCGAACGGTCAGTGCCGCCAGCGTGTCGATGCCCTGCGCCCGCAATGCAGCGACCGTGCGCGGCGCCAGCCACAAGCCGATGTCGTCACTGATGGCCGGTGCCGGCGGCGGCAGCGTGCGCAGCGTCTCGATGGCATGGTCCCCTGCCCTGCCCTTCTCCGCCCGCTCGGCTGCGGAAATTTCAAACAGCGCAGCCAGGTCCTCGCGCTGGCGGCTGCGGGCGTATGCCGCAAGCTGGCGGCGGATGCGCCCGAGGATGCCGCGCGACGACTGGCCCTGCGCCCGCTCCTCGCCCAGATATCGTGCGACGGCTTCGCGCGTCGTCAGCCCGGCATGCCAGGCGCGCAGCGCGGCGAGTGAGGTGGCATCGGGGAAGCCGGATGGCGGGGTCGGTTCCGGGGCGGTCAGGGTCAAGCGAGTTTTCATATACGCCAGTTTAGCGCATCGATGTTGCTATTACGATAAGGATACTTATCGTAATAGCTGGATTGGTAGCTTGTAGCGCAAGGGCTGATGCCGGATCGCTGCGCCATGCGCGCAACGGTCAGGGCCGTCGACGTTCCGATGGTGTTGCAGCGATCCCGGGGACTTGCCGTTGGTAATCGGAAGGCGCCATACCCTCCCAGCGCCTGAAGGCGCGCCTGAAATTCGCCAGGTCGCTGAAGCCGAGCGTGAATGCGATCTCCTGGATGGTCAGGCGATTCGCCTTCAGGTGCTCTATTGCCAGCCGGCGGCGGATATCGTCCAGTATCGGCGCTCTCGTGCACCAACTCATCGGCTACGACGCACTCGCCGCGCGAGCTGCCACGCATTGGGGGCACCATGTCTGCGGTGCACTCCTCACCGGCCTGATGATCGGCATGATCGGCACCATCCCGGGCCATGAACTGACGCATCGCACCTGGGACCCGGTATCGATGCTGGTTGGCAGATGGCTGCTGGCGTTCAGCTTCGACACCACCTTCTCGATCGAGCACGTCTATGGCCACCACCGCTATGTGTCGACAAGGCACGATCCTGCCACGGCGCCGCGCGGACGCAATGTCTACTTCCATAGCGTCGCATCGACCATCAAGGGCAATATCAGTGCATGGAAGATCGAGGAGGAGCGCCTGAAACGCGAGGGTCATGGCATTTTTTCCGCCTATAACGCCGTCATCCGCGGCCAGCTGATGAGCGCAATCCTGCTGGTTGCCGCCTATGCGATCGGTGGCTGGCAAGGCGCGGGCAATTTTGCCGTGAGCACACTCCTTGGCAAGGCCCTGCTCGAGGTCGTGAACTATATGGAGCACTACGGCATGGTTCGCGATCCGGATACGCCGGTCCTGCCGCACCATTCATGGAATACCAACAAGCGTGTCAGCTCATGGGCCATGTTCAACCTGACCCGGCACTCGCATCGTCATGCCCAGGGTGAGGTGCCCTTCCAGGACCTGCGGCCATTTCCGGCGGCGCCGATGATGATCGGCTACCTGACAACGATGGTGATCGCGATGATTCCGCCGTTATGGCACAAGCTGATGACGCCGAAGGTGCTGGCTTGGGTCCGCGACCGTGCTTCGGCGCAGGAGCTTGAGCTGGCAAGGCAGGCGAATGCGCGGAGCGGTATCCCCGCCTTCACGAACGCCAGATAAGCCGGGGATACCCCCACGTGACCGCGGCCGGCTCGCAAGCATTGCGCGAAGGGGAGCTGGTCTGCACCTGCTTCACTTCGCGCGTCATCAGCGCACCGCGCCCTTCGACAGAAATCAGAACTTGTGTCGAAGGCCGACTGCGACGCCCGTCATGCTGTTCTTGCCTTGCCCCAGCGCATAGATGTTGGCGAAGCCGAGGGTGGCATTGTGAAGCGCCAGACCGGCGTTCTTGGCGTAGGCGGCGGTCAGGTAAATGTCTGTCCGCTTGGAGAGATTGTAGTCGGCCATGAAGGACACTTGCCAGGGATTGGCCGGATTGGTCGTCGGCGCCGTCGGCACCAGCTTCAGGGTCTTCATGTTCTGGTAGTAGTAAGCCAGCGTCAGGGTCAGCGCCGGAAGGACTTCGTAGTTGCCGCCAATCCACCAGAAATCATCGCGCAATGCCGTGGAATCGTCAGGGAACAGGTTCTTTTCCCAACGATAGCCCGCCATGACCACGCCTCGCTTGAAGCTGTACTTGACCGCGCTGGCAGCCTTGCGGAACTTGCCGGTGGCACCGGTCGCGGCATTGATGGTCGGGTCATACTGGTCATAGGCAAGACTGACACCGAAAGGCCCGCTGTCATAGGACAGGCCGGCACCATAGCCGCTGTCCCTGCGGAGCTGGCCGGGCACCTCGCCCGCGCCGGCGGCACCATTGCCGAAGGTCCAGTGCGCCGCGGCGGTGAGGCCGCCGAATGTTCCCACATACTTGACGGTGTTGTCTGACCGGTAGTTCACGCCGGTCATCACATCAACGGGCTCATACTGATACGCGAATGCCG
Organism: Cupriavidus sp. FW305-46; assembly: GCF_058787075.1. Lineage (NCBI taxonomy): Bacteria > Pseudomonadati > Pseudomonadota > Betaproteobacteria > Burkholderiales > Burkholderiaceae > Cupriavidus > Cupriavidus sp. FW305-46. The sequence goes on along the minus strand of NZ_JBYSZI010000042.1, from coordinate 4,813 downwards.
TCGGCGAGTAATTGCCAAGCGCGGTACTGAGCGCGGTCATCTGGCGGCCGAAGGTAATCGTGCCAAGCCCGCTTTTCAGGCCAACGAAGGCCTGGCGTCCGAACAGGCGGCCGCCTTGCTTGAGCTTGCCATCGTCCACGCCAAAACCGTTCTCCAGCGAAAACACTGCCTGCATGCCTCCCCCAAGGTCCTCAGCCCCGCGCAGGCCCCAGCGCGCAGCGGACAGTGCGCCGCTGGAAAGCCCGATCTTGTTCTCCGCAGGGCCGGCGTTGACTTGCCCGGTGGCGGGATTCACGGTCGTGGGGGCCTGCGAGATATTGCTGACGTATTCGATATTGGCGTCCAGCACGCCATATAAGGTGACGTTCGATTGCGAATACGCGGCGCCGGAAAACAGCGTCAGTGCCGCCAGCGAAGCCTGTGATCTCTTCATGTCCAATGCTCTCCATATATAAGAATAATTTGCTTGCCGCCGGCCAACCGCCCTCGTACTTCCCGGCGACAGCGCTCCTCCAAGAACAAATTACCTGCTCACAATCTGTAAGACGACAAAGGAAAGGCAGATCACTTCCATCTTTGGCACGCAAAGACGCGTGATCGGAAATCGATTTCTCCACGGCGCACGCGGCCGTCCCCATGGCAGGTTCGGCCTGGCCGAACCGCCACCATGGAAGCTGGATCAAGGATGACTGCGGGCCGGACCGGCGGGGTCCCGGCACCGGCCGCAAGAAGGTTGCGTGCGACTACGGCCGCAGCACGTACTCCGGCGCGGTCTTGTTCTGTCCGTGATATCCGTTTGACCCGAGGAAGTTCGGCCGGTAGGGATCGGACTGGCTGTTCAGGCCCTTGGGAATGGAGCCCACCAGCGCCGGGCCGTTGATGCGTGCGAGGATGCGGTCGCGAGCCTTGTTGATATCGCGCACCAGCTTGCCGACATCCCAACCGACCAGCTTGCCGTTTCGGTACATGACTTTTCCGGCAATCAGTACATCGCGGACGTTGCGCGATTCCATCAGGGTCACGATCGTCCCGGGCACGTTGTTCATTGGCGCGGTATTGATGGTGTTCGCGTCCAGGATGACAATATCGGCTTCCTTGCCCGGCGTCAGTGTCCCGACCTTATCCAGCAGCCCGGAACCCGCCGCGCCGGCGACCGTCATCATCTCGATGACTTGCCGCGATGTCACGAGCTGCGGTACCGAGAGCTGGTTGGGGTCACTGAGCAGATAGACCAGGTCATTGGCGAGGCCTCTCTGCAGTGTGTAGGCGCTGCGCATCAGCGAAAACGGATTCGCCGTCATGTTCGCCTCGATATCCGGGCTCAGGCTGGGCAAGATGCCATAGTTCAGGCATAGCTGGAACGGCGGCATCCCGTGCCGCATCTGCATCTCGACCAGCGGCGAGATGGACGCATGCCCGCCCCTCTCAGACAGGATCTGCCAGGCCCGGGAGGTGACGTTGTTGACGCCGATCTGGGCCACGGGCTCGTCCTGCCAGAGGTTGCAGTGCACCAGCGTGACGTCAGACCAGTCGGTGCCGTTGCGCGGATCCGCAGCCATGTCCTTGACCATCTGGCCATGCGCGGCATGGTTGTTGATCAACGCCCCGAATTCGCGCGCCAGTTGCCACCCCGTATAGTTCTGCTCCTGCTTCGTCCTGGGATCGACTACCGGCTTCCAGCTGGCCCATGCGCCCAGCGTCACCAGCTGGTCGCGCGAACTGAAGTACTTCTTGGCCAGCCGGCCAAGGCCGAACGACGTATCGCCGCTGCGGCCGGGCCACTCATAGGGCTGGTCCGGAAACTGCGCGGACCTGTCAGTCCCCGGTGAATAGGCAAAGACGGCGCGCTGCCCTGAATCCATCAGGCCCCGGATCATCGCGTCGGTATAGGCAGGCGTATGCGACGACTGCGAGGTGTCAGTGCTTGTCGTGATGCCCTGGGTGATCTGGCTCAGGCTGGCAAGCAACTCCGCGAGATAGCAATCCTCGGGATCATAGGGCGGGCGTCCCAGATCCCATACGGGCGTCCCGCCGCCGGCGGGATTCGGAATGCGCCCTGGCGTCCAGATCTGCTGGACCACCGTGGTATAGGTCTCCAGCGGCCATACCGCCTTTGGCTGCTCGGCGTCGGTGGGAATGTTCCGGATGTGCAGCACGTCGGTGGTCAGGCTGCGGAGCAGGCTTTCATACTGGTGATGATGGGTGCTGATGAATCCTGGCATGACAATGGTGCCGGAGCAGTCGATCGTTTGCGCCTCGGCCTTGAGGTTCGGGCCAACTGCGACGATCTTCTTTCCCTCGATCAGCACATCCGCAACTTCGAAGTCGCCTACTTTCTTGTCAAGCGTCAGTACGATCCCACCCTTCAGCAGGATCCTCCGTCCTGGCACGGTCGCCTCCGCCGCGCCGTAACGGCCATGAAGCGGGGCCATGCCCCCCGGCTTCTGTGCAAGGCTGTTGCCAGCCACGGCGGCACCCGCCACCGCGCCTACACCGGCCAGGCCGCCTCGTAGAAAATCGCGCCTGGAAAAGCCGCCGCGATCGGCTGGTGCGGCCGGGCGTCCTCCGCCATCCCGCGCTTCCCGTTCATCAACATCGTTCTTGTCGTGGCCGTACACGTCATTCTCCCGCAATGGATTTGCCATTCAGTACACGCGTTGCGATGCTGCCGCAGTCGATGGCGGCAGCTCCCGGAATTCCTTGATCTGTGAGGCGAAGCGGCGCCCGCTGACAACCGCTACTGCAGCGAAATGCCGGTGCGCTTGATCAGGTCCTGGTTTCGCTTCAGGTCATCGCGAATGAGCGAGGAGAATTCTTCCTGGGTCCGTTCCCGCGCCGGTTCAAAGCCCAGGGACTGGAGGCGCGCCCTCGCCTCAGGGTCAGCCAGTGCCTTGCTGATATCGGCGCGAATCTTGCGAACCACGCTCTCCGAGGTGCCGCGCGGCGCCACCAGGGCCGACCAGGTCTCGAACTCGTAGTCCGCCGGCCCACCGGATTCGCGGATCGTGGGAACCTCCGGGTGACTGGGCACGCGCGTGGGAGAAGTCGTGGCAAGCATGCGCAGGCGGCCGGACTTCACCAGCGGCTCGACAGATGCTGCCGACGCCAGCGTGAACACCACATCGCCATTGACAATCGAGGTATATGCCTGCGTGCCTTCGGTCGCATAGTGGACCGGGAGCATGTCGGTTCCGGTCATGAATTCGAGCTTGGCGGTGGCAAAGTGCGAAGGGCTTCCGATGTAGCTGGTTGCGTAGGTCAGCTTGCCGGGTTTCTCCCTGGCCGCGGCAAGCAAGTCCCCCACGGTCTTGTACGGACTGTTTGTCGCCACGCAAATATAGAACGGCGCCCGGTAGAGCATGCCCAGCGGAATGAAGTCCTGCTGCGCGTCATAGTTGAGATTCGAATGCAGCACCGGATTGATGGTGAGATGAGAATGGCCGAGCAGCAGCAAAGTGTGCCCGCTGGCGTCGCCTTTCTTGGCAGCACCGATCGCCAGCGTGCCGTTCGCACCGGGGCGCGATTCGATCACGACCGGCTTCCCCTGCCAGCTCCGCTCGAGTTTTCCCGCGACAATGCGCAACGCGACGTCCGGAGCCAGCCCTGGTGCGTACGGGGACAGCACCCGGACGACCCTGGATGGAAACTCTTCCGCTGAAACGCTGGATCCTGTTCCGCATAGCGCAATACCGGCCAGCGTGGACAGCATGATTGATTTGAGGCCCGACATGTGTGGTCTTCTCCTGCAATTGAGATGGCAAGGCGATTGGAGGAAACAGCGCAGGTTCAGGCCATGCTGTGTTCGAACTCGCCAATGCCTTCAATTGACAGCCGCACGGTTTCGCCAGGGCGAAGGAAGCGCTTTTGCGGCGCGCCAGTGCCGGCCGGCGTGCCGGTCAGGATCATGTCGCCAGGCTGCAGCGTGACGCGCGACGACAGCATCGAGATCTGCTCTGGAATGTCAAAGATCAGCTTGTCCGTGCTCGAGTCCTGCATCAGCTCGCCGGATACCCAGAGCTTGAGCGCAAGCCGATGCGGATCGGCGATCTGGCTCGCCGGCACGATCCACGGCCCGATCGGGCATGAGCCATCGAAGCTCTTGTGTCCAATCCAGTCCAGGTGAAAAGGGCTGGTCGGCGGCATCTTGGCCCGTCGCATCGCGTCGCGTGCCGACAGGTCGTTGGCAATGGTGTATCCGGCAACATGATCAAGCGCCTTCTCCACCGGGACGTCCTTGGCGGGCTTTCCAATCACTACGGCAAGCTCGATTTCCCAGTCGACGTTTTTGGCGTATGCCGGCAGCGTGACGGCGGCGTTGGGACCGACCACGGAACTGCGGCCTGTCTTGATGAAATGCCATGGCGTTTCGCCAAGCTCCTTCATATCCGGGGTCGGCTCCAGGCCAAGCGCACGCGCCATCTCTTCGCGGTGATCGCTGTAGTTGGCGCCGGCACAGTAGATGGTGCCGGGGTGCAGCACCGGGGCCAGCAGGTGGGCTTGCGCAAGCGGCTGGCCGCCCGACCTTGCGGCCCCGGCCTCGATGCGGCGGGCAGCTTCCTCGAGCGCGCTCCCGGCCATACTCCACTGCTCCAGGATGCCGAGCACGGTGCTCCACGATGACACGGTGGTCAGGTGCGCCACGTCATAGATACGCTCGCCCACCAGGATGCCGGCACGCGGGCCTGTTTCTGACATGAACGTCAATAAACGGTAATCCATGTTGTCTCCTTCCTTGTTTTCTGTCTTGTCGTTACTGCTTATCGGTTGCCGCCGAGATCGCCATGCAGGTCGGAGTCGGCATCGCCGAAGCGAT